>NZ_JBSSFD010000014.1:0-94930 GCF_054062295.1 Lysinibacillus sp. TE18511 | reverse complement strand
TTCGCTTCGCTGCAGGGTCTCGGGGCAACACGATGTTGGTCACGAAGGCGTTATCACAGGACGTGATGATTTTAGCCTTCGTTCCTCTATTCGCTGATCCCCAAGGAGTCGCCCAGCCTCCACTCCAATCAACTTATTTGCATAGTAGACGTTTTAACAAAAGTCATCCACAACTTTTGATGATGAACCTTTTTAATCTTGATTTACCAATATTTTCTGTAGCAACAACTACAAATAAGACAGGGTGAAATGGATTGAAAAGAAAGGAGCAAAGAGATATGTATGTATTAGCGATTGACGGTGGTGGAACGAAAACGTCTGCAGTGATTTGTGATGAGCTTGGCAATATTTATGCCAAAGTAGAAACGACTCGGAGTAACCCAACAGCAATGGATGTTCATTATTTTAAGTCAACGATTCACGATATACTACAGAATTTACAACAACAACATCCACAAGTATTTGCAGCAATAGATAGTTGTTTTGCTGGTATGGCTGGGGTAAAGGAGCTACAGGCAGAAGAAGTTGTAGAATCGATAGTACGTCAGTATGTCGATAAAACAGCAGCTATTGTTGTTGATAATGATGCCTTAATAGCACTTTACGCAGGCACACTAGGGAAGGAAGGCATTGTGCAAATTGCAGGGACGGGTGCCATTACAATGGGGTATGATAGTGAGCAACATTTTCATCGAGTAGGGGGCTGGGGTTATCTTTTTGATGATGAGGGCAGTGGCTATGATCTAGGGGTTCAGGTACTGAAAGCTATTTTTCAAAGCTATGATGGAAGAGGAGACTCGACAGCATTGACAGATGTTGTATTGAGGTATTTTTCTGTGGAAAATGTACCGCAATTAATAGAGTGTATTTATGGAGAGGAGCATCCTCGGACAGTAATTGCGCCATTAAGTAAATATGTGTTTGATGTGGCTGAAAAGGGAGATAAGGTTGCTATTAGCATTATTGAAGATGCTTATAAGAAATATTATGTGGCAATTAAAGCATGTTACTCTTGTATGGCTTGGGAGCAAGGGGATGTACCTGTTGTATTAGGAGGTGGCGTTTTTAATAATGAAGCTTTCATAATACCTCAGTTACAGCAACTCGCAAAAGCTGATGGGCTGCCAATGAAATTTATGACACCGGTTTTACAACCAATCGGTGGGGCAGTAATTGCTGCTTTGAAGCAAGTAGATGTTCAACTTGCTTCAGAGTTTGTAGAGGATTTTAAGAGAAATTATGAACGGTGGAAATAACGAATGCTACTTGAAATATAGGAACCTAGAACAAGAATCTATTTTGAAAAATGACAAAATGGATTCTTGTTGGTTTTAAAATTAATATGAACTTTGTTTGTCTTTATTGAATTTAAATGAATAAACTGACATTATTAATGCTGCTAATACCATTAAGCCCCCAAGCCATATTAAATTGAAAACACTTGAATATTCTATTACTAATCCACCTAATCCAGCTCCTAAAGTCATACCAATGTTCATAATGGTTGTATCGAAACTTATAATAATTTCTGAGGATTGTGGTTTTAAAGAAGTCAGATAATATTGTTTAGCTGGGGTAGTTGTCCATGCTGCCGTTGCCCAAATTATAATTGTTATGAATGTTCCTATGGTTGAGAAAATAGTAAATGTTAAAACAAATAAAGCTGTAGAATGTATGACAAGACTTAAATATATCGTACGAGAAAATCCCCACCTATCAACAGCATAGCCACCAAAACGAGAGCCAATAAACGCAGAAACACCTAGAATCAAAAGAGATATACTTATCATTTCTATGGAAAAATCTGCATACGAACTCAAAATAGGAGAAATATAAGCAAAAACAAATGTATAGCCGAGAATCCAAAATACGGTTATAAATAGCCCACTAAGTAATCTTTTATCTTTTAAAAGTAGTAATTGTTCCTTAATGGGCATTGGCGTTTCCCCATCTAATTTAGGTAGATATTTAGTAAGTAAAATGATATTAAATAATGTGATAACCCCTAAAATAAGGAAAATGTTATGCCAATCTATATGTGCTGCAATAAATGTTCCAATTGGTACTCCAAGTGCTAACGAAATTGTGAACCCTGTAATTACCATTGCCATAGCACTCCCTCGCTTTCCAGGCTTAGCGAGGTTGGAAGCGTAGTTTGTAGCCACAACAATAAATAAACCTCCACTTATTGCCATCATCACCCGAGACAGCATCAATATAACGTAATTAAAGCTGAAAAAAGCAATAATATTTCCAATTAAAAAAATAATCAAGGAAGAAATCAGTACTTTTTTTCTAGCAAAATTTGATGTGATTATTACTAGAATAAGTGCTCCAATAGCATAGGATAAGGAATAAATGGTTATTAGTTGACCAGCAACTGAAATAGATACATCTAAATCTGAGGAAATTATTTCTAATATTCCTGATACGACAAATTCAGCTGTACCTGTTAAAAAGGCACCTAATGCTAATAAATATATGACATAATGTTTCAATATTTTCACTCCTTTTTAAAAGTTGTTATCATTTTATCTAACATGCTATTATGAGTAAAATTGATATTTTTAATTAAGGAGATGAGTAAACACTCATGACAATGACTCGTTTTGAAATATTTAGTAAAATTGCTGAGTTTGGAAGCTTTACGAAAGCTTCTGAACAATTAAATATGACACAATCCGCGGTAAGTCATGCCATGGCTAGTCTAGAATCGGAATGGGGAGTTATTTTAATTAATCGTGATCGAAAAAAGGGGATTACACTTACTGAAATAGGTCAAAAAACACTCGTTCATACTAGAGAAATATTAAAACGTTTGGAAAATATCAATCAGGAAATTGCCTTAACAAGAGATTTAGAAATAGGAACAATTCGATTAGGTACTTTTGCAAGTGCTTCTTCATGTCTATTACCCAGAATACTTGCTGAATTTCAGAAAAAATATTCAAAGATAGAATTCAAATTTTATGAAGGGTCTTATGAAGAAATTACCGAATGGTTACATACCGGAATTGTAGATATAGGCTTTGTGGTTGAAATAGACTCAACTACAACATTTGAAATAATTCCTCTTATCAAGGATAAAATGGTTGTGGCATTTCCTTTTAGTCATAGATTTAGTCAACATGAAATTGTAAATATTCGGGAGTTACAAAATGAACCTTTTATTATGCCAACGGGTATGTATCAATGGCATATTAAAGAGTTATTTGAATTAGGAAATATAAAACCTCCTATTCGTTTTGAAGTACATGATTGTAATACAATAGCCAACATGGTGCAGGAAGGGCTCGGCGTTACTATTGGTCCTGAATTGTTTTTAAAAACACAGCAACATTTACAAATTAGAAGCTTGAGTATAACGAATTGGCGTAATGTATCATTAGCTTGTCCCGCTGTAGATGATGCACCTCCAGCAGTTAAAGAATTTATTACAATTGCGAAGAGGATTTTTAATAGTAAAAAATGATAGTATTCCTTATCGTCAATAATAAACAAAGTCAGATCTCCTATTAGTAAGAAATCGGCTTTTAGAGACTAAAGTGTTTTATTAAGATTACATGTTATAATTTTTACTTGATGAATATCATGATAAAATGTAAGATAGGTTTGATTTTATCTTAGTATATAACTTGGTTTACTAATAAAGTGAAATTTTAATCAGAGGGAGTCTTCATCCACTGCTGATTATTAGTCTTCACCAATAGGGCTTTTACTGCCCGTTAAAGCGGGATAAAAAATTCAATAGACGGAGAGTGTAAGAATGTTACATCAATTTTCTCGTAACGAGCTCGCGATAGGAACAGAGGGACTCGAAAAATTAAAAAATACAACGGTAGCCATTCTTGGTGTAGGCGGTGTAGGCTCATTTGCTGCTGAGGCATGTGCTCGAAGTGGTATTGGCCGCATTATTTTGGTTGATAAAGATAATGTAGATATTACCAATGTAAATCGCCAATTAGTGGCTTATCTTTCAACGGTCGGTAAATCAAAGTCAGGTGTTATGAAGGAGCGTATTGCTGACATTAACCCTGAATGTGAAGTGATCGATATGCATATGTTTTACACAGAGGAAACATATGAGGGATTTTTCGCACAAGGCATAGATTATGTCATTGATGCGAGTGATACAGTGATGTATAAAATTCATTTGATGAAGGAATGTCTAAAGCGTAATATTCCAATCATATCTAGTATGGGTGCAGCCAATAAAATGGATCCTACTCGTTTTAAAATTGCGGATATTTCTAAAACACATACAGATCCATTAGCAAAAGTAATTCGTACGAAACTACGTAAAGATGGTATTCATAAAGGTGTAACGGTTGTATTCTCAGATGAGAGCCCTATCGTAGTTCGTCCAGATGTCGTTGAGCATGTCGGAAAACCAGATGCAGCCATCCGTAAAGCAAAAATGCCGCCATCTTCCAACGCTTTTGTTCCATCAGTGGCAGGCTTAATTGCTGCAAGCTGGGTAGTGAACACAATCTTAAAAGATGTAAAAATTACACGTGTACAAGGTTAATACAACTTTGAAAAATCTGTTATGTCGATAAATATAAAAAGTTAGGCGATAAATTCAAAATTGTTATCGATAAACTTAAATAATTCCTCGATAACAATTAAAAAGCGAAGAAATCCTAGAAAATTCGATTGCTGCCGCTTCGCTTTCGCACAAAAACACGTGTTGCTGCCCTCCAGCCCACGTTATGGTGATGTGCCATTTTATAGTAGTAGCTGTCTCAAGTGGCTTTGGAGACAGCTGCTTTTTCTATGTTACAATAGGAACGTCGTGAAGAAGGGGTCTACAACTTTTGTGCCCCCCTCTAACATTTAATGTAGAACCTATAAAAGGAGACATTTAATAATGGAGCAAATCTATCAAATGGAATATAGGGGTTTAAACCTATTCGATGAAATTGGCACAGTGGAATTAGCTATTGATGAGGAAGGACATACGATACACATTTTTGATGTTGGACAGGTTGTTAGCCCTATTTTTAATTTTGATGTTTCTGCTTATGAACTGTCAGATGGTTTTTACAAAATGGCGGATATACTTCGTCATAAACGTATATTGACAAATCAACTGCCAGGCAGTGAACTAACGCTTAGTGACTGGTTAATTACAAACAATGCTTATTTTTATATACCACAAAAAAGAATAAAAAAATATTCGCAAGGAAGTATTGTAGAAATTGTTGATCGAACGAAAGAGCAATCTTTATTTGACGATTATGTACAAAGGACGTAATTCTACCAAAATTGTTCGCCTTGCGGTGCTCAAAATGCTATTAATTCACGAAATTGCCTTATTTTGTTCAAGTGACCACTTCTTTATTTAGTTTATTGCTATAATTTTAATAATTCTAATAGATACTAGATTGGTTTGTTTGGAATGTACAGGACTACTTAGGGGAGTAGGAATGACGTTTAGAAAACAAATGACAACATCGGAGAGTGGTAAAATGAAAATTCAAGTAATTCGTGATCATTTAGATATTGTAAAGCTTCAAGAGAAAATGAGTGATATTGTATTTGACTATTTGGATACATCTAATAATTATCAGAAGGCTATGAGGGAACTAGATCCGTTATATACGCAAGTTACAACATTTTATAAAGCGTATATTACTGAAAGAGCGGGTGAAATACCGAGTAGTAATACTTATTGGCATTTGTTTATAGATTGTTGTGCAAAGCTCTGCTATTTTTTAGCGTCATCAACTTATTATTCATCCAATGAGCTACAAAAAACACCTGAGAAAGTTGAACAATTATTAACGGTTGCTGCCCTTTCTTTACCTAGCATTGAACAGGAAGAGAATGAACAATTGTTATTGGAAATTTTTTCGCTTTATAGTGAAGTCGTAGAGGATGAAGAGAAAATAACATCATTACGACATGCAGTACTTGAACAAAAAGGTGCGGTCAAACAATGTTTGCAACAATTTAAATTATTTGTTGATAATGAAATTACGGGATAATTGATTAATCATCATTTTCTTGAAAATAGAATAACAGTCTAGAATCTGCTTACTTTTTGCGGTTTATCCTCCATTCCTTACAGCGCTCGGGCTTGATGAGGGGGTGGTTGGGTTTCCATTTCTTAAAGTTTTGCAGATTTTTTTTTTGGATTTTATTAGAATATCATGAATGAGAGTCGAGGTAGTGTCAAAATTTTGTTGTAAGGAAATGAAAAAAGGACTTTTTTCTTAAAAGGGATTTATAATTTTTTGTCGAAATATAGTTAAAAATTGAAAACTATGTGTAAGGTTTGTAGGAAGGAGGCTGTGCAGTGTTAATAAACGGTAACGATATTGATTTGTCGAACTTAGAAAAACCACTTTTATTAGTAAGTGAGGATGAAGAACTTTTATTTCTTCGGCTTATACAACCAACACTTGAACAGGGGCTTATCCAATGTCCATTAGCTTTCTCGACAAGAAAATCTATCTCGATCGTAAGGGATTTTTGGTTGGCAATGTATAAAGATCAAGAAAAATTATATATCAACAGTGGACATGCGCTCCTATATCCAATTCGTTTAATCATATTCGAGCACGTGACACAAGCGGAAAACTTTAAACATTTGTCGAAAAAAGCTTTTGAAGATGAATGGCTGTCACTTATTTATGCCGTTGTCCTATTACAATTTATCTTGCAGTGGATAAAGGAACGATTTAGTGATAACAAGGAAGTTTATGAGGCATTAAAAGTATTATACAGAGCAACAGATGATAAAGTAGATGATGATGATGATCAAACCTCGCCATCGAGGGAGCAATCGATTGGCCAAGCAATAGCTGTTAAAACAATTCGCTTTGAAGTACGGGAGAATCCCGAGGAATTTGCTAGTCTACTCAATCAAACCTACAATTTTGTTAATTATTTATATGATAAAGAAAATGAAACAGATGAGAGAGAAACGACTAAGTTACCATCGATGAGAAATGTGGAAGAGGCATTGAACCTCTTTTACAGTAAGCGGTATACAACGAATAAAGCAACCTTTACAGGATGATTGCCTAGCAGTCTATCCTGTTTTTTTATCCCATATTAACTGCCCATAAAAGCCCGATTGGTGAAGACTATAATCAATGGTAGATGGAGAAACCCCCACGGGTTAACGTTTCACTTTATGGGGAATTAATTAAATCGATGAGATATGCGTTAAACAGTAAGAGATATAGTAATTAATTAAAAATAAGGCGCTTCTTGTTTAAAATTTGAAGTGCCTTATTTTCATGAAAATCAAAATCGTATGTTTTCCAGTATTCTAAACTTGTAGCGATATTATTTTTTATCTTTATGAAAAGATTTTAGCTTTTCGTAGATTCCGGCCATTCGTTTTTCTTCACCTGCAATGACAGGCTTGTAAAATTCTGTACCGACAAGCTCATTGGGCAAATATTGCTGGTCAACCCAGCCTCCGAATGTTCCAATCGGGCTGTTGTGGGGATATTGATAGCCTGTATGACCTAAATCTTTTGCCCCTTCATAATGAGCATCGCGTAAATGATGTGGAATATCGCCTGTTTTACCATCATGAATGCTGGCAATTGCGGCATCAATAGCTGCTATTGCAGAATTGGATTTAGATGCAAGACACATTTCAATAACAGCACCTGCAAGCGGAATTCGTGCCTCGGGTAACCCTAAACGCTCTGCAGCTTGTACGGCTGCAAGCATATGCGGACCTACATCAGGATTGGCAAGGCCTATATCCTCATAAGCCATAACAAGTAAGCGTCTGCTGACAGCTACTAGATCACCTGTTTCCAATAAATGTGCTAAGTAATACAATGCTGCATTCGTATCACTTCCACGAACAGATTTTTGCAATGCAGACAGTAAATTATAAAAATGAGACCCTTTTTTATCACCGTAAACACCAATTCTACCGATAAGATGCTTAATGATATGATCAGCTGCAATTGTTTGACCGTCAACTTCATCACTTGCATAATAAATCGATTCAAGCAAAGTCAATGCTTTCCGTGCATCACCATTAGCGGCTCCAGCAATTTGATCAATTTGATCATCTGTTAATACAAAATGATGTTTACCCAGCCCACGTTTTTCATCAGAAAGTGCTTTTCTAATAAGCTCGATTAAATTTTCTTTCGTTAAACGTTTTAGTTGATATATTTCTCCGCAACGCGAGCGGATAGCGGGATTTACATCATGGTACGGATTTTCTGTTGTTGCCCCAATTAATACGATTGAGCCATTTTCAACATGTGGCAACAAAGTATCCTGCTGTAATTTATTAAAACGATGAATTTCATCCAAAAAAAGTAGGACTTTCCCTGAGATTCGTGCTTCCTGAACAATATCCTCAACGTCCTTTTTACCAGCACGAGTAGCATTAAGTGCGAAAAAGGGGAGCTTCGAGCTTCCTGCTATGGCATTCGCTATTGACGTTTTACCAATACCTGGCTCACCGTATAGTAGCATAGATGGAATATGTTCATTTTGAATCATTTTATAAAGAGCAGTAGTAGGACCGATAAAATCTTGGTGTCCAACAACTTCATCAAGGGTTAAAGGACGCATGCGATAAGCGAGTGGTTCATTTTGCATGAATAATTTCCCCTTTCAACAGTTTTCAATGATTTTTTGCGCTAAAATGAAGCGATAATAGTATTTTGCCTAACTATACCAAAGCGCAATTAATAGTATATCATAACCTCCCAAGAGTATTTCCGAGTTCTTCAAGAGGAGATTATGATATACTGTTTGTAGTATTTTTGACTAGACTATTTGAGGGTGATAAAATGAAAATTTCTACAAAGGGCCGTTATGGGCTAACGATTATGATTGAACTAGCAAAGCATTATGGAGAAGGACCTATTCCATTACGCAAAATTGCTGCTGAAAAGGAGCTTTCTGAAGCATACTTAGAGCAATTAGTATCACCATTACGTAATTCAGGCTTAGTGAAAAGTGTACGCGGTGCATATGGTGGATATATGTTAGCGAATCCACCAAGTGAAATTTCAGCGGCTAATGTTATTAGTGTGTTAGAGGGTCCAATTCAACCAGTAGAAGGAATTGAAAATGAAGAAGCACCTCAGCGAGAGTTGTGGCTCCGCATTCGCGATGCTGTGAAAAATGTATTGGATACAACGACAATCGAGGATTTAGCACAATATACTGAGGAAAATGTAGCGGAAGGCTATATGTTCTACATTTAAAAGTTTAGGCTAAAGCACCGCTTCCTAAGTCAACGCAATGTCGTGTGGCAGGGAAACGGATCTTTAGCGCTTTTCGTACAAAGGAGTTTTCAACATGAATTCATATATTTATCTCGATCATGCAGCGTCTTCACCAATGAATGACCAAGTAATAGAAGCTATGACTACCGCAATGCAAAAGGTTTATGGAAATGCTTCAAGTATTCATGGGGCAGGTCGAGAGGCGCGCAAATATTTAGATGATGCTCGTGAAGAATTAGCCAAATCAATTGGTGCTCAACCTGGGGAAATTATTATAACAAGTGGCGGAACCGAGGCGGATAATACGGCTATTTTTGGCACTGTATATGCACGTGCTGCTGAAGGAAAGCACATAATTACCACACAAATTGAACATCACGCAGTGTTACATACGTGTGAGAAGCTTGAACGGGATGGCTTTGATGTGACATATTTGCCAGTTGATGAAAAGGGACGTGTATCTGTAGAAGATGTGCGCAATGCATTACGTAAGGATACGATTTTAGTAACGATTATGTATGGTAATAATGAAGTTGGTACGATTCAACCGATTGCTGAAATTGGTGACTTATTACGTGAACATACGGCTACTTTCCATACGGATGCAGTTCAGGCATATGGCTTAGAGTCAATTAATGTTACTGATTTACATGTTGATTTACTAAGTGTTTCCGCACATAAAATTAATGGTCCTAAGGGAATTGGCTTCCTTTACCAAAAGGCAGGAACACCATTCACTAGTTATGCATTAGGTGGAGCGCATGAGAAAAAGCGCCGTGCTGGTACTGAAAATGTACCTGCAGTGATTGGCTTTGCGACTGCGGTGCGAATTGCAAACGAGTTGCGCGAAGAGAAGCGTGCGCTATACAATCGCTTTAAGCAAATTATGCTTGATGTGTTCATGCAGGAAAAGCTAGCATTTCATGTAAATGGAGATTTAGAAAATACACTTCCACACGTTTTAAATATAAGTTTTTCTGGTATGGAAGTAGAGTCATTTCTAGTGAATCTTGATATGGCAGGTATTTGCGTTTCAAGTGGTTCAGCGTGCACTGCTGGCTCCATTGATCCATCACACGTTTTAGTTGCGATGTTTGGACAAGGGACAGAGGAATTACGTAACTCTATCCGCTTTAGCTTCGGTCAAGATTTAACGGAAACTGATGTACAACATGCGGCTGAAAAAACAGCAGCAATCGTGAAAAGACTAGCGAAAAAATGATTTGCTAAAAATTGTATATTTAATGGAATTTAAATAAAGAAAAGGTGACCATAATGAAAGAAACACGTGACCCCTCTCAAATTCGTGTTGTTGTCGGCATGTCGGGTGGGGTAGATTCTTCGGTTGCTGCATATTTGCTAAAACAACAAGGATATGAAGTAATCGGGATCTTTATGAAGAACTGGGATGATACAGACGAAAATGGCGTTTGTACAGCTACAGAAGACTATGATGATGTTATTAAAGTATGTAATCAAATCGGGATTCCATACTATGCGGTAAATTTTGAAAAGCAATATTGGGATAAGGTTTTCACATACTTTTTAGAAGAATATAAAGCAGGACGTACGCCAAATCCTGATGTTATGTGTAATAAGGAAATTAAGTTTAAAGCATTTTTAGAGCATGCGATGAATCTTGGAGCTGATTATTTAGCGACTGGTCACTATGCTCGAGTTGATCGTAGTGGAGATGGCGAAGTTAAAATGCTTCGAGGCATTGACAATAATAAAGATCAAACGTATTTCTTAAACCAATTATCACAGGAACAATTGTCGCATGTAATGTTCCCAATTGGACATATTGAGAAAAAGGAAGTCCGTAAAATTGCGGAGGAAGCTGGATTAGCTACAGCTAAGAAAAAGGATTCAACAGGAATTTGCTTTATTGGAGAGCGTAATTTCAAAGAATTCCTAGGTCAATATTTACCTGCGCAACCTGGTAAGATGGAGACGATGGATGGCGTTGTAATGGGCCAGCATGACGGATTAATGTACTATACACTTGGTCAACGTCACGGTCTTGGAATTGGTGGAGATGGTGAGCCTTGGTTCGTGCTAGGGAAAGATTTGGAACGCAATGTGTTACTTGTTGGACAAGGTTTCCATCATGAGTCATTATATTCTACTTCATTAACTGCTGTGAAAATGAACTATACTTCGACAAAAAAATTGCCCGGGAAATTTTCATGCACAGCAAAATTCCGTTATCGTCAAACAGATACACCAGTGGAAGTAGAAATTTTAGAAGATGGACGTACACATATTACGTTTGCTGAACCAGTACGTGCAATCACACCTGGACAAGCTGTTGTATTATATGATGGTGAAGAATGTTTAGGTGGCGGTACAATCGACGAAGTCTTTAAAAACAATGAAAAACTAACATATGTAGGATAATTCGCGAAAAGACTGCTTATACAGCCTTTCCTAAGGTGTATAGAATTTAGGCAGTCTTTCGCTACATAGAGGTGAACAAAAACAATGAATTTTAACGAGCAGGGCATACAAGCATTTCAAGAAAAGCGTTATGAGGATGCTGCACAACTTTTTACACAAGCAATTGAAGCAGAGCCTGAAAACGCAATTGGTTATGTGAATTTTGGAAATCTCTTAGCGGTGTTGGAGGATACTGAACGTGCAGAGCGTTTCTTTCAAAAAGCAATCACTGTTGATGAAACAGCAGCAACAGCTTATTATGGCTTAGCAAATTTATATTATAATGCGGAACGATATGCGGAGGCAGTAAAGCTTTATGAGCAAGCGTTAAAGCATAACATTGAAGGCGCAGATGTCTATTATATGATGGGCAAATGCTTTGAGCGAATGGAAAATCCGAAGCTTGCACTGCCATATTTACAACGAGCTTCAGAGCTTGCCCCAGAAGACACACAAATTCGTTTAGCATATGCAATTGTGCTATGTGCGTTAGAAATGTTTGAAGAGGGTAAGAAAGAATTAGACTATTTAATCGAGCAGGATTGGAATAACGCAGATGCACATTATAATTTAGGTGTACTTTATGCGGTGTCCACTGAACAATCAAAAGATGCCATGTACCACTTGAAACAAGCCTTTACATTACAGCCAGAATACGACCAAGCGCGTTATATTTATGATATGATTGCACAGAGATTTAACTAAAATAAATCATAAAAAAAGGATGCCGAAAACTTCGGCATCCTTTTATTTCGTTAGTTTAGTCTTGATCATCCTTAGAAGAATAATCAAGTGGTAGTTGAGATAAATATTGTGCTAATTGTACAATAGGCATTGCATCTAATGACGACTCTGCTTCGTTCGCTTTTAAAATATTTATTTCTTCATTAAGTCGTTCCATTTTTCGATCCAGTTCTGCTGCTTGAAGAGCAGCTTCTTTCAATTCCAAACGGATATGTTCAGGTACTTCCTTGTTGTATTTGTAATAGATTTTATGTTCAAGACTAGCCCAGAAGTCCATTGCGATTGTACGGATTTGAATTTCGGTGTACACATTCTCTACACGGTCGGACATGAAAATTGGGATTTTTATTATAAGATGCAAGCTTTGATAGCCGTTTTCCTTTGGGAATTTAATATAATCCTTTACATCCACAACTTCAATATCATTTTGTGCCTGTAGCATCTCACTCACTTTATAAATATCCTCTACAAAGGAGCATGTGATTCGCACACCTGCAATATCACGAATGTTTTCACGAATCGCTTCGACAGAAGGCTCAAGGTTCTTTTTCTTGATCTTCAACAATATACTTTTTGGTGATTTTACTCGAGTTGATATATGTTCTATTGGGTTATATTCATGAATTAACTTAAACTCTTCTTGTAAAATATTTATTTTCGTTTCAATTTCTTGTAAGGCAAATCTATAGGATAAAAAGAAACGTTTTAATTCTGCTTGTAGGTTTTTTAAAGTGGTTGCTTCGAGTTCATTTTTCATACTTCATTAAATCCTTTCTTTTACCAAGTAACATTAATGAAATTCTCTTGTTGTGATGTCATTAATAATAGCAAAAATAGCTACTAAATAGAAATATGTGCTCTAAACTATGTGTAGTATTCTTGTTTCAACTAAAAAAGGGGATTTTTAGTCCCCTTAGGTATTAAACGATAATTTCAGCATTTAAGTTGTATCGTTTATTAAATTCATCCACAAATATTTGTAAATCGATATAAGTACCAATATACGCTTCTGTTTCTTGATCTCGTAGGAAGCCGCATGTTGCCTTTAAAGATTTTGAAAACTCAAGCAGCATTTGTTCATTATCTAGCTGTATATGCAACGATAGTGAATCATCCTTTGTATTCACCTTGAAATATTTACCATATAAAATACGCTCTAAATTTGTTTCTTGAAAAGGAAATACAAAATCTTTATATATTAATTTCACAATACCCCGCCTTTTTTGCAATAGTTTACTACATCTGAATACGGCAAGTCTCCACCGAAAATTGAAAGAGCGCTACCAATTGTAACATGAAGCTTACCATTTGCGATTTTTTTAAATTTCTTTAAGTCGTCTAAAGAACGGACGCCACCAGCATATGTTGTTGGAATTGTTGTCCAAGCGGCTAGATCGTGCACTAAGCTTTCCTGCATACCGCCTTTTTTTCCTTCTACATCAACAGCGTGAATAAGTAGTTCGTCACAGAAATTTTCGATATAGGCAATAGACTCAGCATTTACTTCAAAATCACTAAACTTTGTCCATTTATCAGTAACAACAAACCACTTTCCATCGCGCATACGGCAGCTTAAATCGATAACAAGATGCTCTTTACCGATAGTCTGTACTAATTGCTTTAGTCGATCTAAATGGAGCTTACCATTATAGAATATAAATGAAGTGACAATAACGTGGGAAGCGCCCGCATCAATATACTTTTTTGCATTTTCCGTCGTAATGCCGCCACCAACCTGTAAACCTTGAGGATATGCTGCTAGTGCTGCTAATGCGGCTTCTTCGTTTCCATCACCTAGCATAATGACGTGACCACCTGTTAAATGATCTTTGGCAAACATTTTTGCATAATAACTAGAGTCATGATTTGAAATAAAGTTTTCGATGACTTCTTGATCCGTATGACCAAGTGTGCTGCCAACAATTTGTTTTACTTTGCCATCGTGTAAATCGATGCAAGGTCTAAATTCCAATAGCTTCACAATCCTTCCGTGCAACAAATTATCTATATCATAGCATGGAAAGGCTGATAATAGCGGCGAAATGTCATTTGTCAAAATAATGTCAACTTCATTCAGCGAATAGTCTGATAGCTAATGCAAAATGTCAGCTAACAGAGGTCTGCCGCCCCTTAATCGGATAATCAAACATCTGTACCTGTCGCTACGCTTTCGGTACAAAAGACATTTGATGAAATATAGGAACTTAGGCTAAAGCTTCACATCCTGTGAACGCCTGAGTGACCAACGTCGTGTTGACCTAAAGCCTCTGGCCGACCCCGTACGCAATTATGCCGAGGCATACTTGATTAAAATATAGTGAATTGTCTTTTTACACGTTTTTTCTCGTTATGCTGTGGTAAAATATAATGATTGAAATGAACACGAAAGGACGAATCGTAAATGGCAGAGAATCTTGATTTATTTGAACTAAATAAATTTTTTATACTCGGACGTCCAATCGTCTCTATCTTTCATAATGCACAAAATATGTATTCGATAGTTCGTGTGAAAATTCAAGAGACCAACTTACAGTATGAGGATAAGGAAATAATTGTTGTTGGATATTTCCCACCGTTACAAATGGATGAACAATATCGTTTTACAGGTATAATGAAACAACATCCAAAATATGGTGTACAATTTCAAATTGAGACGTTTACAAAAGAAGTGCCGGCAACAGAGCAAGGGATTATTCATTACTTATCGAGTGATTTGTTTGTTGGGATCGGAAAAAAAACTGCTGAAACAATCGTAGAAAAGCTAGGGGCGAATGCGTTACGTCTTATTTTAGAGGATCCAAATGCGCTTGATGCTGTACCTCGATTATCTGCTGAAAAAAAAGAGGTTATCCATCGTACAATTGAACAAAATCTAGGCTTAGAACGAGTGATGATTCAACTTAATGAATGGGGTTTCGGACCACAGCTCGGCATGAAAATTTACCAAACATATCGAACAGAGGCAGTTGAATTATTAACTGAAAATCCATACCGCCTTATTGAGGATGTAGAGGGTGTGGGTTTCTTTCGTGCCGACGAGCTAGGTGCAAAATTAGGGATTACTGGCAATCATCCAGACCGTATTAAGGCGGCGATTTTACATACTCTAAATATAGCAGCTTTATCGGATGGGCATGTGTATTTAGATGCAGAACATGTTTTACCGCAAGTAAAAGATATTCTTGAGCAAAGCCAACGAGAAGAAATTCCTTTTGAGACCATTTCTAAAGCTTGCATCGAATTGCGTGAGGAAAGTAAAATTTGTGGGGAAGAGACGAGATTATATTTACCATCTCTATATTTCTCAGAAGTCGGAATTGCATCAAAAATATTAGCTTTAATCGAACGTAACAATAAGGCTGAACATTTTAGCAAAGACGAAATACGTAAAGCGATTGGTGAAACAGAAGAGATGCTCAATGTCACATATGCTGAAACACAAGCGAATGCTATTGAGCAAGCTTTAAATTCAGCTGTTATGATTTTAACTGGTGGTCCTGGTACTGGTAAAACAACTGTTGTTCGGGGTGTAGTAGAAGTGTATGCAAAGTTACACGGACTATCATTAAACCCGAAGGAATACGCACAAAAAGAAGAGCCATTTCCGATTATTTTATGTGCTCCAACAGGACGTGCTGCCAAGCGTTTATCGGAATCAACAGAACTTCCAGCAATGACAATTCATCGACTGCTAGGCTTTACCGGTCAGGAAAAAGAAGAAGAAACTGAACGTGAGGTTACAGGAAAACTCATTATTGTAGACGAAATGTCAATGGTCGATACTTGGCTTGCACATCAATTATTAAAATCCTTACATGAGGATGTACAAGTTGTATTTGTTGGCGATCAGGATCAGCTCCCACCAGTAGGTCCAGGGCAGGTATTAAAGGATTTGTTAGCTTCCAAGCAAATACCTACTGTGGAATTAACGGAAGTTTATCGACAAGCAGAGGGCTCAACAATTATTGAACTTGCTCATCAAATTAAACGTGGTCAGATCACTAATGATTTAACTGTAAAAACCTCTGACCGTTCATTTATTAAAGCCTCCTCAGATCAAGTAGCAAGCGTTGTTACACAGGTTGTGAAAAGTGCGGTTGCGAAAGGTCAAGAAATTCGTAATATCCAAGTGTTAGCACCAATGTACAAAGGTCCAGCAGGAATAGACAATTTAAATAAAATGATTCAGGAGCTAATTAATCCAAATGATACTGGTACTAGAAAAGAGCTTGTCTTTGGTGATGTCACATATCGCATAAAGGATAAAGTCTTACAGCTTGTCAATCAACCTGAAAGCAATGTTTTTAATGGTGATATGGGGGAAGTCATCGGTATTATCAAGGCTAAGGAAACAATTGAGAAACAAGATTTGCTTGTTGTGTCATTCGATGGTATAGAAGTAACTTATCAGCGTAGTGATCTCAATCAATTGACACTTGCTTATTGTTGTTCTATTCATAAATCGCAAGGCTCTGAGTTTCAAACAGTTATTATGCCAGTTGTACGAGGCTATTCTAAAATGTTGCGTCGTAATTTATTATATACAGGTATTACGCGTGCGAAAAATTTCTTGATTTTATGTGGTGAGTCAGATGTGCTAGCAGATGGCTTACAACGTACGGATGATTTACAGCGCTTTACGTCCTTACGTGCAAGACTCAATCCAATGAATATAGCAGAGGAAGTTGCAGAAGATGAAACGATTCCTTTGAAAGACGATTTACAGAAAGAAAAACCATCCATTGATAGTAAACTAACGGTCGAAACGGAACCATATATCCATCCTTTGATTGGAATGGATGGTATCTCGCCGTATGATTATTTAGATGAGTAAATGTTGATGAAAATTTTTATGAGGTGAATATAGTGAAACGCATATTATTATTGCTTCTATTCATGATGCTATTACCTTTTGCAGAAAAAGCATATGCAAAAAATACCGTCATCCAAGTGAATGAGGAAGCAACTGTCTTTGATAATCGTTCAGGCTCACTAGTACCGGTGGGGACATTATCAGCAGAGCAAACTTTTGAAGTAACAAAAGATTACGGAGCTAATTGGTGGCAAATTCGTTGGGGTGGTTATTACGGTTATGTTGATAAACGTTACACAACGGTTGTACCAGTAACAACTTATAAAAATACAGTCCCAACAAGTGTAAAGATAAAGGATTATATTGTCGCTACAAGTGATGCACCAATTTATGATAATACAGGTGATGAGCTAGTGCAATTTGCAACATTGGCAGAAGGGGTGCGTTTTCCTATTTATAGTAGAATGGGGAATTGGTATGGTATTGCTGTAAATGGACGATTAGGATTTGTACATAGTAAATTTGTTAAAGAAGAAAAAAGCCAGGATCCAATCAATACAAAGCCCGAAAAGCCAACAAAGCCTAATGAAAAACCAACTCCGCCACCTAGTAAGCAAAATGGGTACATCGAGGCTTTAGAAAACGTAACTCTTTATGATTTCCGCCGTGAAAAACCAATGGCTATTGCTACGTTGATGAAAGGGCAACAGCTAGAGGTTGTAGATGCGATAGATCCAAAATATGTAAAATTCCGTTGGGGGAAATCATATATTTATGCAGAAAAATCAAAAGTGAAATTTATAAATACTCCTGCTTATAAAAATATGGGGAAGGACAATGCCATGAAAAATGAGTATCTTATCCCTATTTCTGCAAACAGTGAGATTTATGACTACACAGCAAAAACGTTACAGCCATTTGCCAAGCTAGATTTAAATCGCCGTTATCCGATTTTGCGCAAAGAAGGTAGTTGGTACGTAACGGTGCTTGGTGGCCGTGAAGGATATATCCATAGCTCTAAAGTAGCGCTAGATCGCGGTGTCCCAGTAATGATGTATCATCATTTTCTAAAAGAGGATGAGCTTGGACGTTTTAAAAATGTAAGTACTACAATGACAGATGTTCAATTTACGAAAGAAATGCAGTATTTGAAAAGTATGAACTATGAAACTGTTAGTGCGGACGAATTATTACGTTTCATGCGCGATGAAATTACATTACCTGCTTATTCAATTGTTTTGACTTTTGATGATGGTTTATTATCGACACGTGAATATGCATATCCGGTGCTCAAAGAAAATGGCTTTAAAGCTACACAGTTTTTAATTACGTACCGCAATGAAAATTCTAAAGATGACCAAATATTTAATTATAATGATTTACAGTCACTTTCACGTCAGGATATGACAAATATGCAAGATGTCTATACGTATGGATCACACACTTACAATTTACACGATTTAGTGGGGAATAAAGGCAAAATGCTTCTGATTCCATATCATGAGGTTGCTCAGGATTTACAGCGCAGTTTAACATATATTCCTGAGGCAAAGGCTTTTGCTTATCCGTTTGGGCAATATAATGCCAACATCACTAATGCGGTAAAGGAAGCGGGATTCACAATGGCGTTTTCAACGGCGCTTGGCTATAACAATCCGTACGATGATGTGTATCAAATTAAACGCTTGTCCAGTAATCAAACAACAACATTTGAGCAATTCCAAAAGATGGTTCTACCATATGCGCAATAAAAGAAAAAACCCGATCAATTTGAATTGATCGGGTTTTTTCTTGATTATACCTATTTTGATTAGTGGATGCCAACTAGGTGATGTTTAACGACTTCATATGCTTGGCAAACATTTTTAAATTGATCCTTTTCTTTAGCAATCATTTCTGAAGCAATAGAAAATAAAAGATTTTCTTCAGTATGATCTTCCATTTTATTCATTAAAGCAGCTTCCATTTTCGCTACGTACGAGATGATTTGATGATTCATATATATGTTCTCCTTTAATAAAAAGATGTACTTGTTTTGGTTACGAAGCTATCTTACACCTACGTATATGAAAAATCTAGCAATTCTGTACTAGTCGAAGAAGACTTTTTCATGAATGTGACATAAAATCGAACTCGTGAGAAAAGTGCTAATTGAAACCGTTTTTATCTAAAATAACTGAAAAATTGTGCAATGAAGGAGGGTTCCTAGCTGTATTTATAAAGTAGTACAGTTTGGTTGATTTAAGGATTTGCTATAGTACAGTTGTCTATGGCGGAACCTAATATTAGGCAATTTCATATACTAAATGAGTAAAAAATATTTGTAACGTTTAGGGGTGACTTTCATGCCAGTAATTACAGGACAGCAATATATTGATCGTATTGACGCTTTACAAACGTATATTTATATTGATGGGAAAGTTGTCACAGGGAAGGTGTCGGAGCATCCTGCATTTAAGGGAGTTATGAAGAGTCAAGCAAGGCTTTTTGATTTACAAAATGAAAAGGAATTGCTTGAGAAAATGACATATGTGTCGCCAGCAAGCAATAAGCGTGTAGGTATGTCTTTCCTTCAAGTGGCGACAGTCGAAGATCTTGTGAAAAGGCGTAATGCAGCACGGGAATGGGCATTATCCACTCATGGTTTTATGGGGAGAAGTCCTGATTACATGAATACAACATTAATGGCTTTAGCATCAGCAGCAGATTTTTTAAAAGATAAGCCAAACTGTTTTCCTAACCATTTACTGAATTTTTATGAGTATGCACGTGAGAATGATTTGACAATGACACATACATTTATAGAGCCACAAGTAAATCGCAACCGATTTTATTTTGAGGATGAAGAAGTTACAATTGCCGCTAAAATTGTAGATAATACAAATGAGGGATTAGTAATTAAAGGGGCAAGACTACTTGCGACGCAGGGAGGAATTACAGATGAACTCCTTGTTTTATCAACGAATGGCTATGATGAAGGAAAAGGCTTTGGTTTCTCGATACCAAGTAATACGAAAGGTTTAAAGTTTTTATGTAGACAGTCATTTGTTGGAGGGGAATCGGTTTTTGACCATCCATTAAGTAGTCGTTTCGAGGAAATGGACGCAATTGTAGTATTTGATAATGTTGTTGTCCCATGGGAACGCGTTTTTTATTATGGGAATGTAGAAGTTGCCAATAGCTTTATGAACGTAAGTGGATTTCAAACATATGGTTTACATCAAGTTCTTTCACGTCAAATTGCCAAAACAGAATTTGTCTTAGGTGTTGTACAGTCAATTGTTGATACAATCAGTATCGGCGATTACCAACATGTGCAGCAAAAAGTTGTTGATATTATTGTGTCACTTGAAACGATGAAGGCTTTACTGTTAAAGTCTGAGATTGAGGCAAAAAAAGATGTTTTTGGCTTTATCAGACCTGATCATCCAACATTACTAGTAGCTATTCAGATTTTCCCTAAAGTATATCCGACCTTCACAGAAATAATTCAGTTACTTGGTGCGAGTGGGTTAATGTCCATTCCGAGTGAAAAAGCATTTGCAGCGGATGATGGTGATCTTGAACATTATTTACAGTCTTCTCAGGAGGGTGGAGAGGCGCGCGTCAAAAAATTCCGCTTAGCTTGGGATTTAACGATGAGTAGCTTTGGTACAAGACAAACACTGTATGAGCGCTTTTTCTTTGGTGACCCAGTTCGTGTAGCAACTGTACTTTATAAAACTTATGATAGGGAATCACTAGTTAATAGAGTGGAAACCTTTTTAAAAAATGATAATTAGCTTTGAAAAAGAAATCGTTTAAAAATTTTAGTATTCTTTTTCTATTTGACGGTTTCTTTATTTTGCATATGCGGAGGATTTGTCACGGGCTGCTTTGTATGCATATAACTACAGTATTTTTCAATTATGAATGGTGAATCGATAGAAAAGCTTAATCTCAGTCGTGTTGATTAGGAAAAATAGATTTATTATTGAGTGAAAAAAAGATTTTTTTTGTTGCTATTTTGAAATATATTCCCATTTTCAACTGATTGTAGCGTAGGGCTACTCGACTCCCGCCCGCAGCGGAAATCAGTGCCTTCTAATGAATTAGGATGGATAAAAAATGGTTAATCAACACACCTGGCATAATCTATTAACAGTAATTTCATCTATTATGTTGCAATTAACAGTGATTACAAGCTTTTTCGGAATGGATGTACCATTTATATACCAAGATTCCTTAATTGTGACAATGACCATTAGTTTATTTTTTTAGTCGTATTTCTTGGGGGATGTGGGTTTATTTCAAAAATTGGTTGATTAGTTACGATTAGCAATTATAGTGGCAATTGACAGAAGAAAATATTTTTTTTATAATTCTCGTTAGAAAATAGTAAAAAACGATGATGGAACAAGTACGTATTTGTGCGTGTAAAAGAAAGGGATTTCTAGGCTGAAAAAATCCTCACAATAGCAAATTCAGAAAGCTACTCCAGAGTGCAGTTAATCACTGCCGTTCACTGACGTTACAAGTGCTAAAGAGGTAAGTATACTATTACTTACAACTAGGGTGGTACCGCGAGATCAATTACAAGTCCTCGTCCCTTTTATGGGATGAGGGCTTTTTTTGTTTATCTTCATTCAGCAAATGACTCTCACTTCTGAAGGAGAGGAGATTCAATGCGGTTGAGGTTCCTTTTCAATGGGTGTACCAAACACCTACTGAATGAAGATAATGCCCCCGGCGGATGTCACGGATTTTCGAAGGAATGAATTGTGCGTGCACAATTCAAAATCCGGACGCAATTACGCCAAGGCGAAATTGATTTGTGGATTCAAATCGTGATTTTACAAAACATATAGGGAGGAACTTTTCATATGAAAGCAGTAGAAATTCGCCGCATGTATTTAGAATTCTTTAAAGAAAAAGGTCATCACCATGAACCATCAGCACCACTTGTGCCAATTAATGACCCATCATTACTTTGGATCAACTCAGGTGTAGCGACACTTAAACCATATTTTGATGGTCGTATTATTCCTGAAAATCCACGCATTACAAATGCTCAAAAATCAATTCGTACAAATGATATTGAAAACGTAGGTAAAACAGCTCGCCACCATACGTTCTTTGAAATGTTAGGAAACTTCTCAATTGGGGATTACTTCAAAAAAGAAGCTATTCATTACGCTTGGGAGTTCTTAACGGATAAAAAATGGATGGGCTTTGATCCAGAGCTTTTATCTATTACTATCCATCCTGAAGATCAAGAAGCATATGATGTTTGGCATAACGAAATTGGTATTCCTGAAGAACGTTTAATCCGACTAGAGGGGAACTTCTGGGATATTGGTGAAGGTCCATCTGGTCCTAACTCAGAAATTTTCTATGACCGTGGGGAAGAATACGGTTCAGATGAAAATGATCCAGAAATGTATCCAGGTGGTGAAAATGAACGCTATCTTGAAATTTGGAACTTAGTGTTCTCTCAATTCAACCATAATCCTGATGGCACATATACGCCACTTCCAAAGCAAAACATTGATACAGGTATGGGTCTAGAGCGTATTGTATCAGTTATCCAAAATGTGCCAACTAACTTTGATACTGATTTATTCATGCCTATTATTGAAAAAATCGAACAGTTTGCAAATCGTAAGTACAAACGTCCAGGTGAAGTAGCGTTAAGTGAAATCTTTGGTTCAGAAGAAGATGTTAATACACCATTTAAAGTTATCGCGGACCATATCCGTACAGTGGCGTTTGCTATTGGTGATGGCGCGCTTCCTTCAAATGAAGGTCGTGGTTATGTATTACGTCGTTTATTACGTCGTGCTGTGCGTTATGCAAAACAAATTGGCATTGAAAAACCATTTATGTTTGAATTAGTACCAACTGTTGGTGAAATTATGAATGATTTCTACCCAGAGGTAACGGAAAAATGTGAATTTATTCAACGTGTTATTAAAAATGAAGAACTTCGCTTCCATGAAACATTAGACGGAGGTCTTGCAATCTTTAACGAAGTAGTAGAAGCCCAAAAAGCAGCTGGACATGACTATATTCCAGGTGCAGATGCATTCCGTTTATATGATACTTACGGTTTCCCAATTGAATTAACAGAAGAGTATGCAGAAGAAGTAGGCATGAAGGTAGATCATGAAGGCTTTGAGGTAGCGATGGAAGAACAACGTGAACGCGCACGTGCAGCTCGTCAAGATGTAGATTCTATGCAAGTACAAAATGAAGTACTAGCCAACCTGACTGTTGCAAGTGAATTTGTAGGCTATGATACATTGACGACAAACACAGAAATTGCGGCGATCATTGTCAATGGTCAAGTATCAAAGGTAGCATCTGAAGGGCAAGAAGCACTAGTTGTTTTAGCTAAAACACCATTCTATGCTGAAATGGGTGGTCAAATTGCGGATAGCGGTGTTATCTCAAATGATAGCTTTACTGCTATTGTAAAAGATGTACAAAAAGCACCTAATGGTCAACCTCTTCATACAGTACTTGTAGAATCTGGCGAAATGAATGTTGAAGATGCGGTGAAGGCAGTAGTGAACCGTGATGAACGTAATTTAATTATTAAAAACCATACAGCTACACATATTATGCAGCGTGCATTAAAAGACGTGCTGGGCGACCATGTAAATCAAGCAGGTTCATATGTAGGACCTGATCGTTTACGTTTCGACTTCTCTCACTTCGGTCAAGTGACAAAAGAGGAATTACAACAAATTGAACGTATCGTAAATGAAAAAGTGTGGGATGATATAGAGGTCCTAATTGAAGAAAAAGGCATCGATGAAGCGAAAGCTATGGGGGCAATGGCATTATTCGGTGAGAAATATGGCGATGTCGTTCGCGTTGTTTCAATTGGTGACTATTCTATTGAGCTTTGCGGTGGTCTTCACGTAAAACGTTCTTCTGAAATTGGCTTCTTCAAAATTGTTTCAGAAGGTGGTATCGGTGCAGGTACTCGTCGTATCGAGGCTGTTACAGGTAAAGTTGCATATGAAGCAGTAAAAGAAGAAGAAGCTTTATTAAACGATGCAGCAGCTTTATTAAAAGCAAATTCAAAAGATATTGTGACAAAAGTACAGGCGTTACAAGCTGACTACAAAGAATTACAACGTGAAAATGAGGCGTTATCACAAAAAATCGCTAATGCTCAAGCTGGTGCTATTGTAGACGCTGCTCAGACTTTTGGTGATGTAACAGTTCTTTCTACTAAAGTTGAGGCGAAGGACAATAATCAACTGCGTCAAATGATGGATGACTTGAAGGTTAAAATGCCTAAAGCCGTTATTGTTTTAGGTGCTGTCGATGGCGACAAAGTTATGCTTTGCGCTGGGGTAACGAAAGATTTAGTTGGTGGCAATTACCATGCAGGAAATATCGTAAAAATGGTAGCAGAGGCATGTGGTGGTAAAGGTGGCGGTCGTCCAGATATGGCGATGGCAGGTGCAAAAGAAGCATCAAAACTTGATGAAGCACTACTTTCTGTGTATGATTATGTTAAATCCATTTAACTTCTTTCAGCGGGTGTCCAAACACCCGCTGAAATAGAGGAACTCAGGCTAAGAACTTCACATCCTGTGAAAACGCCTGAGTGACCAGCATCGTGCTGGCCTAAATCCTCCGGCGGATGTCGCGGAATCGGAAAAGGAGTTCTTAGGGGATGTTAGCCTAAGATCATCGCATCCATGCGATAACGGCTAACTGACCTGCATCGGTAAAAACGCCACGTCCTGTGGCATTACCGAAATGACCGACATCGTGTCGGCCCTCGTGCAGGCCTAAACACAAAGCCGATTCCGGACGCAATTATGCCGGGGCATAATTGATAATACGCCAAAACATGTTATAATAAAGAGAAATTGGAGATGAGCTTTTTGCACATCTCCTTATTTCTGAAAGCGAGGTGCTGGTCATGAGTTCATTTGATCAAACGATGAAATTTAATTTTCCAGAAGAATCAATGGAACAGGAAGTCAAGCAGGTAATGTTGAAAGTACATTCTTCATTAGAGGAAAAGGGATATAACCCTATCAATCAGATTGTCGGTTATTTACTTTCTGGTGATCCGGCGTATATTCCTCGCCATCAGGATGCTCGTAATTTAATTCGCAAGCTTGAGCGTGACGAAATTCTAGAAGAGCTTGTTAAGTTTTATATTAAAAAGAATAACGAGGACTAGAAATGAGAATTATGGGGTTAGACGTTGGGTCTAAAACTGTGGGCGTTGCTGTAAGTGATGCTCTAGGGTGGACGGCCCAAGGTATTGAAACCGTAAAAATTGATGAAGCTAATGGCGAGTTCGGCATTGAGCGTATAGCCGAGCTAGTGAAGGAGTACTCTATAACAGAATTTGTTGTAGGATACCCTAAAAACATGAATAATACGGTGGGACCACGTGGAGAGGCTTCTGAAAACTATAAAAAGCTTTTAGAAGAAACATTTTCACTACCGGTCAAGCTTTGGGATGAACGTTTAACAACGATGGCTGCCGAACGTATGCTAATCGAAGCGGACGTAAGTCGCAAAAAGCGTAAGCAAGTCATAGATAAAATGGCTGCTGTGATGATTTTACAAGGCTACTTGGATAGCAAAAATTAATTGATGAGGTGACAAGCACATGGCACAAGAACATAACCATGAAGAAGAACTACACGTACAACACATTACAGTGATTGACGAGAACGGAAATGAACAGCTTTGTGAAGTGATTCACGTACATGAATCAGCTGAATTTGGTAAATCATACGTATTTTACTCTATGATAGGCGCAGAAGAAGATGAAGATGGCTCAGTAGAAATCTTCGTATCTTCATTTGTACCATCTGAAAATGGTGAAGATGGTGAATTAACACCAATCGAAACAGAAGCAGAATGGGATATGGTAGAAGACGTATTAAACGCTTTAGAGGATGAAAACGAAGAATAATCATCGTTCTTTATAAGTGTGGAACAAGGATGGCAACAAGCACTCCTTGTTCCTTTTTTACTTTAGGAAGAATGAAGCTATGAGGAAGACGAGTCTATGTTGAGATAGTTTCAGTATCACCGGAAGATACTGAATATTTAAGGGCTCCTACTAAAGTTTGAAAGATAATTAAGCCTAATTAAGGAGGAGATTACATGAACGAGGAAACGCAAGAATTTCTGATCATTGGAGAGAATGGCAAGGAGCAAAAATGCCGTGTTGTCTTCACCTTTGATGCAGAAGAAAAATCATATGTATTGTTTTCGTTAATCGACGAAGAGGGTAATGAAATTCCTGGAGACATTTCTGCTATGACATTCGATTATGATGATAACAATGGGGAAATGACAAATTTACAGCCTGTTGAAACAGAGGCGGAGTGGGTAACTAAACTGTTGCAGAAAATTTAGACAAAACTATACAAACCTGTATAGAAGCATAGATTTATAACAGAATACCCTTCGTATCAAGCGATTGGTGCGAACTCCACGTTAATTGCTTTTAACTCCTAAAGCCTTGTGACCAAAGCGGAGCTGGAAACGGCAGACGTAACGGTGCGAAAGCAGAAAAAACAACAAGGATGGCATAAGCTGAAAAAAATTACTCAGTGTCCGTAAAGGATCATCGTGACAACGGAAAACGGTAGCGCTAAGTGCTTTGGCAATGGATGTTTAGCAGCGAACTCCTAAATCTCTAATGAGACAAGGAAGACGTTCAACGACTATCTCCTTGAGGGAGAGTAAAACCGCAAGCGAATGGCGGAAGAAAAATGTGGCTCTTATCAGAAGATAAGATGAAGATATAGTCTGCGCTTATGTGAAAGCATAAGAGGTCTACTTGTGAAAGAAAGACTGCATGAAGGGTTGCGCCTTTGTGTGAACAAGAAAAATATATACAAAAATAAAAATGTTAACAACCTCTCTAAATAGGGTAAAGTATTTTATCTTAGTGAAAGAGAGGTGGTGCACATGGAATTAATGTCCATTGGGAAATTTGCTAAGCTTGTTCTGGTTGTGGACAAATCAAATCCGATTTGAGACTGAAAGACAGATTATTTATCTGCTCTTGCGGATTAAAGTTGGATAGAGATTTGAACGCAAGCATTAACTTAGCAAATTATTCAATCTAAGGAGCTTAACTTCTTTCAGCAGGTGTCTAAACATCCGCTGAAAGAAGTTAAAGCCTCCGGTTGATGTCAAGGAATCGGAAAGGAGTTCTTAGGGGATGTTAGCCTAAGATCATCGCATCCATGCGATAACGGCTAACTGACCTGCATCGGTAAAAACGCCACGTCCTGTGGCATTACCGAAATGACCGACATCGTGTCGGCCCTCGTGCAGGCCTAAGCACAAAGCCGATTCCGGACGCAATGATGCCGAGGCATAATTGATCTAAAAACTAAGCCTTAGATGTGTACGCAACGATACTGCGGAATTTAAGCCTTTGGAGAGTCATACAAAATGGCAGTAGCTTCAGCGAAACCAGGCTCGGTGAATAAGGAAGACACAAAACGAAAGTCAAAAGATATAAGTTGTGTCACAGTAGAGATGTCTACATTTTTTTAGAATGTATATATTTTTCGTATCGGAAATGATTAATGAGGTAGTCCTAACACTTCTAGATGAATTTGAAGAGGGGCCACAGTTAATTACAGTAACAGATGAAGATGGAACAGATCAGGTATGCGAGGTTATTCATACATTTTCATCAGAACAATTTGGTAAATCCTATGTACTATATGTTTTGGCAACGGACGAGCCAATGGAGGAACGAGATACTTTTGCTGCCCAATATGTAGCTGGAAATGACGGAACGATTGAAGAATTATTACCAATTGAAACAGATGAAGAATGGGAATTTGTTGAAGATATCTTAAATGATTTATAATTAAAACTCTGAGTAGTAAATTGCTACTCAGAGTTTTTTATGTGTGCTATTTTTACTGAATTATCTATTTCTGTTTGTCGTTATAGTTGATTTCTAGTATGATAATGAAGTGATAGGGGGGAAACCCGTGAATAACGGTTCAAAAAAACAAGAAATGTTTTCAAAAATGGAAGAAAGAAAATCAGAGGTAAAAATTGTGAGAAAAATAGTTGCTATTGTTGCAATTTCTATTGTTCTACTATTAGGGGTCATCGGTTTATTTGGCTATAATTATGTAAAGAGTGCCTTAAAACCAGTGGATCCGGATGCTACTAAAACAATAGCAGTTGAAGTACCAATTGGCTCAGGCTTAGGCTCTATTTCGACTTTACTAGAAAAAGAGGGCATTATTAAAGATGCTCGTGTTTTTAAATACTACGCTAAGTTTAAAAATGAATCCCAGTTCCAAGCCGGGAAATATGATTTGACACAGGCGATGACATTTGATGAGATCATAGAGAGTTTAAAAACTGGAAAAGTCTACCGTAAGCCAGTATTTACAATGACAATTCCTGAAGGTTTAACACTTGAACAAATTGGTAATATCGTGGAAAAGAAAACGCCATACACTCAAAAAGAATTTATGGACCTAGTAACAAGCGATGAATTTGTTCAAAAAATGAAGGCTAAATACCCTGAGCTTGTGACAGATGCAGTTTTAGCTGATAATATTCGCTATGATTTAGAGGGCTATTTATTCCCTGCAACTTATTCTTACTTTGAAGAAAAACCTTCATTAGAATCAATTGTAGACGAAATGGTAGGGGCTATGGACAAGCTTGTGAAGAGTTACAGCGATGTTTTAGCTGAAAAGAAAATATCCGTACATCAATTGTTAACATTTGCTTCATTACTGGAAGAAGAAGCTACTGCCCAAACAGATCGAGAAACGATTGCGAGCGTATTCTATAACCGTATAGATCAAGGGATGCCACTACAAACAGACCCAACCGTTTTATATGCACTTGGCTCTCATAAAGATCGTGTGATGTACAAAGATTTAGAAGTAGATAACGTCTACAATACTTATAAAAATAAAGGCTTACCACCTGGACCGATTGCGGGTGCTGGAAAATCTTCAATTGAAGCAACGCTAAATCCAAGTAAAACAGATTACCTCTACTTCTTAGCGGATAAACAAGGTGTCAACCACTTCTCGAAAACATATGATGAACATTTACAGAAAGTAGAAAAATACTTGCGTAAGGCAGAGTAATTACTTTTAACTTCTTTCAGCAAATGTTTACGTAACGAAAGTGCAACGACAGTTACAGATGTTTTTTGTAACGAAAGTGAAACGTCAGTTACAGATGTTTTTTGTAACGAAAGTGAAACGTCAGTTACAGATGTTTTTTGTAACGAAAGTGAAACGTCAGTTACAGAAGTTCTCCATCTTTATAGGGGATGACATGAATGAGAGTTTAAGTTATTTTTCAGCCGATTCCAGACGCAATTAGCTGAGGGATAATTGAAATCGTTAAAAAATATATAGCAATAATGTGGATAGAAGGAAAGAAAAATAGCTTTCCTTCTATTTTCGTGCTATTATAAAATGTGATTTTTAATCAATCCGCATGGAATAATTCAAGCAGTCCGTTAATGCGGGATAATATACGTGGTGGCAATTGTTTTGAGCTGATAAAAAACAATTGCTCATTTTTATATGACGAAGTACCAAGACATCGCGTTTGGTCTTTTTCTTTTTGGTGCTACATGATGAAGCCTCTGGCGGATGTCACGGAATCGGCTTTGTGCAAGAACAAAGCCGATTCTGGACGCAGTTATGCCGAGGCATAATTGATATGAGGGTGAACTTAAAAATGGAATTATCAGATGCATATATACAATCATTTATTCAACCACGTAATGATTTGCTTTTAGAAATGGAAGCATTTGCGGAGGAGAATCATGTGCCGATTATGCAACTTGCAGGCATTGATGCACTAAACCAACTGCTACGTATTCAAAATCCGTCGAAAATTTTAGAGATTGGTACAGCAATTGGTTATTCTGCAATAAGAATGGCGGAGGCTTTACCGAATGTGCAGATCGTTACAATCGAGCGAGATCCAGAGCGTGTTGCGAGAGCGAAGGCCTATATTGAACGTTCTACAGTATCAGATCGTATTACGGCCATTGAAGGAGATGCCTTAGAGGTGAACGATGAGGCCATTCATACAACATTCGATGCGGTGTTCATTGATGCTGCAAAAGGACAATATCAACGCTTTTTTGAAAAGTATGCACCTCTTGTAAAATCTGGTGGAGTTCTGTATATCGATAATATGTATATGCATGGCTTATCAGATTTGGATTTAAAAGATGTACCGCGTCGCAAGCGTACAATGATTCGCAATTTAAAAAACTTTACCGAATGGATTATGGAGCACCCTGATTATACAAGTGCATTTTTACCAGTCGGTGATGGTTTATTACTATGTTTGAAGAGGTGACTATTATGAAAAAACCTGAATTGCTTGTTACACCGCAATCAGTGGACCATGTAAAAGCACTTTTACAGGCTGGAGCAGATGCTTTTGTCATGGGTGAACAACAATTTGGTCTTCGCCTAGCAGGAGAATTTTCTGTTAGTGAAGTGGAAGAAGCTACAAAGCTGATTCATGCAGCGGGTAAAAAAGTTTATGTTGCGGTAAATGCATTATTCCATAATGAAAAATTGGATGCACTTGCCGAGTATTTAAAAGAAATGCAACGTATTGGCGTTGACCGTTTAATTTACGGTGATCCAGCAGTAGTAATCATTCGTCGTGATCAAGGTGTAACAATACCGTTACACTGGAGTCCGGAAACGATTGCAACAAACTGGTTTACGGTAAATTATTGGGGGAAACGCGGAGCAACTCGCGCAGTACTTGCTCGTGAACTTTCTTTAGATGAAGTGCTTGAAATTAAAGAAAATGCGGAAGTAGAGATTGAAGTTCAAGTACATGGGATTACATGTATGTTCCAATCAAAACGTGCATTACTAGGCCATTATTTCTTATATCAGGATAAAGTAATGGAAATTGAGAATCGTAAGGAAAATCGCAATATGTTCCTTCATGATGATGAACGTAATAATAAATATCCAATTTATGAGGATGTTAACGGTACGCATATTTTCAGTCCAAACGATATGTGCATTATTGATGAGCTTGGCGAATTATTCGAAGGTGGCATTGATGCATTGAAAATTGAGGGTGTCCTTCAAACACCAGAATATGTAATCACAGTTACAGAAGCTTATCGTCAAGCAATTGACACATATTTTGACGAATCAGAAGATGCATATGAAGATATTAAAGATGATTTATTAGCAAAAATTGAAGACATTCAGCCTGCCATCAGACCTCTTGATACTGGCTTTATCTTCAAGGAAACAGTTTACTAGGAGGTGGCAAGAACATGGCATTAGCATTAGAACAAAATGACAAAATCCGTGAGATTGTCGACGGTAAACGTGTCATTACAAAAAAACCAGAGCTACTTGCCCCTGCGGGTAGTTTAGAAAAATTAAAAGTTGCCGTTCATTACGGTGCAGATGCTGTATTTATTGGTGGACGAGAGTTCGGTCTACGTTCAAACGCAGATAACTTCTCAATTGAAGAAATGCGCGAAGGTGTTGAATTCGCCAATAAATACGGTGCAAAAATCTATGTGACGACAAATATTTTCGCCCACAATGAAAATATGGACGGCTTAGAGCAATACTTAAAAGATATTGAATCTGCTGGTGTTACAGGCATTATTGTAGCGGACCCTTTGATCATCGAAACATGCCGTACAGCTGCACCGAAGCTTGAAATTCACCTATCTACACAGCAATCTTTATCAAACTGGAAGGCAGTACAGTATTGGAAAGAAGAAGGTTTACATCGTGTAGTGTTGGCCCGCGAAGTTGGCGGAGAAGAAATGAAGCTGATGAAGGAAAAAGTCGATATTGAAATTGAAGCATTTGTTCATGGAGCAATGTGTATCGCTTATTCTGGTCGCTGTGTACTTTCAAATCACATGACTGCTCGTGACTCTAACCGTGGTGGTTGCTGTCAATCTTGTCGCTGGGACTATGATTTGTATGAGTTAGAAGGTGATGAAGAAAAGGCACTTTTCGATGATAATCACGCACCTTTTGCGATGAGTCCAAAAGACTTAAAGCTAATTGAAGCCATTCCACATATGATTGAACTTGGTATTGATTCATTGAAAGTAGAGGGGCGTATGAAGTCCATTCACTATGTTGCTACAGTTGTTTCAGTGTACCGTAAAGTGATTGATGCTTATTGTGCTGACCCTGACAATTTCAAGATTAAACGTGAATGGCTTGAGGAACTAGATAAATGTGCTAACCGTGATACGGCTGAAGCATTCTTCCACGATGCACCAGGCCACGAGGAGCAAATGTTTGGTGTACACGGCCGTAAAACGACGTATGAGTTTGCTGGACTTATTTTAGAACATGACCCAGAAACGAAAATTGTGACAATGCAACAACGTAACTATTTTAAACCTGGCGATGAGGTAGAATTCTTTGGACCAGAAATCGAAAATTTCCGTTTTACAATGGGTGAAATTTGGGATGAAGATGGCAATAGCTTAGATGCTGCCCGTCATCCACTACAAATTATTAAATTTAAATGCGACACACTATTAAAACCGCATAACATGATGCGAAAGGAGAATAATTAATGGCAGTGAAGCGTCCAGTCGTCATCGGAATCGCTGGTGGCTCATGCTCAGGAAAAACGAGTGTGACCCGTGCTATTTATGATGTTTTCCGTGATCATTCAGTAGTTGTAATTGAACAAGATTTTTACTATAAAGATCAAAGTCATTTAACGTTTGAGGAGCGTTTAGGTACAAACTATGACCATCCGTTAGCGTTTGATAATGATTTGTTAATTGAGCACATAAAAAAATTATTGGTGCGTCAACCAATTGACAAGCCTGTTTATGATTATGTACAGCATACAAGAGCAGAAGAAGTTGTTCATGTAGAACCTGTAGATGTTATTATACTAGAAGGTATTTTAGTGTTAGAGGATGCAGATTTACGTGATTTAATGGACATTAAATTATTTGTAGATACGGACTCAGATTTACGTATTATTCGTCGTATTATGCGTGATATAAAAGAACGTGGACGTACAACAGATTCTGTAATCGAACAATATTTATCGGCAGTGCGTCCAATGCATAACTTATTTATTGAGCCGACGAAACGTTATGCTGATATTATTATCCCTGAGGGTGGGGATAATGAAGTTGCAATTGATTTGATGGTCACGAAAATTAAAACTATTCTTGAAACTGACAACGTATTGTAATAAGATAGAGTGGTATTGACAATATTTACATGCGTATCATTGCATATTTTTGAAAAGCATGCATACTATTAGGTCAAAGAGAATTTTGAAACCGATTAAAAACAATAAAATTCGATTAAATGCATCACACATGGCATTTGGTCGAGTTTTATGTTTTTGTATTGATGAAATAAGGAGTGAAGGACTTTGGCAAACGAAAAACAATACCCAATGACAGCTGAAGGTAAAAGAAAATTAGAAGAAGAATTAGTAAAATTAGAAACAGAAACACGTAAAGAAATTGTTGAACGTATTAAAATCGCTCGCGACTTCGGAGATCTTTCTGAAAACGCTGAGTATGATTCAGCTAAAGAAGAACAAGCCTTTTTAGAAGGTCGTATTTCTACATTAAAATCAATGATTCGTAACGCAGTTATTATTTCTGAGGATGAAACAGACAACAGTGTAGTTTCACTAGGGAAAACGGTTACATTTGTAGAAATTATTAATGGTAAACCATCAACGGATGAGGAATCGTATACGATTGTTGGTTCGGCTGAGGCAGATCCGATGGAATTCCGTATTTCTAATGAATCACCAATTGCTAAAGGCTTGCTAGGTCGTGCTGAAGGCGAAGAGGTTGTCGTACAAACACCTGGTGGCGAAATGAAAGTTAAAATTATTTCAATCAAATAATTTTGTACAAGCAGTTAGCTTATCTTTTTAAGGAGAGCTAGCTGCTTTTATCTTAATTTCATCTTTTATGAAAGTTTTAACATCAAGGGACACAATCCATTGAAATGAACGTCAAGAGAGCATGTATTTTATCTTTGATTAAATACATGAGCACAATTATTTTGCAAGTCCCGTTGAACTTGATAGAATATTGGCTAGAGAGGGGGAGAATTCATGAGTGAACGACAAACTAGAAGCAGTCGTCATTTGCAGCCATCTCGTAATAAAAAGCTAGATAAACTTTTGAATGTTTTAATTGGTATTGTCGTGATATTGATTATTATAACTGCAACATACGTGTTTAAATGGCAGGATGATGTAGGAACTGCCGTGAAAGACGAGCCAGCGCAAGAGCAAAAGAACGATGATGGAGATGGGAAAGAAAAGCCTTCTAAAGAGGAAAATAATGATGTTTCAGTAAAAGATAATGAATCTACAAAAGAAGAGCCTAAAGAAGAACAGCCATCATCTGAAAAGGACGCTGCTATTGAAACTACATCAGATAACCCAATTGTTGACAAGGTTATAACAAATAAAGATTGGAAGCCAACGCCTACAACCCAAACAGGTCAGCACGTGTCTTCTTACGATGATACATCAGTTGACTGGGCTGAAAAGGTTGCAACAGTTACAGCTGTTACAGGCATAGAAAAGGACAATATGATTATTTGGCGTATTCAAAATAACGGCAGTGCTAATACGGCCGTAGCGACGGTTTCAACGAATGATAAGACAAAAATGTATCGCGTCAACATGGAGTGGGTTGACAATGAGGGCTGGTTACCAGTGAAACTCGAGCAACTAAATACATTAAATGGCGCCTATTGACGAAAATAACTCGATTGAGTATTTTTAATAGAGTTAAACAATGAAGGGAAGTAACAGAGACATGAAAATTGCAGTAATCGGCGCAATGGAAGAAGAAGTAGAGCTTTTACGAGCAGCATTAGACAATGCAAAAAGCACAACAATCGCAGGCAGTGAATATACAACTGGAACTTATGAAGGGAAAGATGTAGTTTTATTAAAAAGTGGTATTGGTAAAGTGAACGCTGCGATGTCAACTACCATTCTATTACATGAATTTAAGCCTGATGTAGTCATTAATACGGGCTCTGCCGGAGGTTATGACGAAACACTTGAAGTAGGCGCGGTTGTTATTTCAGATGAAGTCCGCCATCATGATGTAGATGTTACGATTTTCGGTTATGAGATTGGTCAGATGGCTGGTATGCCAGCAGCTTACAAATCAGATGAAAGACTTATGAAAGTGGCTGAAGAGGCAGTGAAGGCTGTTGGGGAGCACCAATTTGGTATTGGTTTAATTTGCTCAGGAGATGCTTTTATGAATGATCCTGTTCGCGTAGAAGCAGTCCGTCAACACTTCCCACAAATGAAGGCAGTTGAGATGGAAGCAGCAGCTGTTGCACAAGTATGCTATCAATTTGGTACTCCGTTTGTTGTTATTCGTGCTTTATCAGATATTGCTGGGAAAGAATCGAATATTAGCTTTGATGAGTTTTTACCAGTAGCTGCAAAGCATTCGACGCAAATAGTATTAAAAGCTATTGAAACGCTATAAAGTAAAACTATAATTAGTGGGGAGTTTTTTACCAACTCGCTGATTAGTAGTTTTCACCAATCGTACTTTTACTGCCCGTTAATAGGGATAAAGTACACAGAATGGTCAAAATGAGTGATCTGTAGTGTGAGAAAAATCACAGTTAAAAAGTCTTGCTAATGCTAAACTGTTATTAATTAAATCTCTTCATATTTGGATGGGAGGCATTCATGATGCTATTATTAACAGCAGGAGTAGTCATTATAACGACGTTACTCGGTACACTTATTTCAGCAGAACTTTCAGAATCTGTAGAATTTCATTGAGGGAAACGCTCCTTTGCGACATTCAAGGTCGCAAGGGAGCTTTTTTTATAGCTTCATTGGTTCATCATCAACTATGTTTATCTTTTAAAAAAGTTAGTGGGATTAAGGTAATTGCTATTTTGTGCGTCAAATAAAAGAAAAATGAATAGTATTCACTATGCTGTATACATAATTTATCTAAAGCTTTCGATGGATAAGAATTCTTTCTTTAGATCCTTTTGGGTTCATCACCAAAAGTTGTGGGTGACATTTTTTAAGACGTATGCTTTGTATATAAGTTGATTGGAGTGGAGACTGGGCGACTCCTTGGGGATCAGCGTCACAGATGAGACCCTGGAGCGAGCTCCGCGAGTGAAGCGGCTCATCGGACGCCCCCAGGAAGCTCTGCTCTGCGCGAAAGCGAAGCGTCAGCGGCAAAGCGCCCAGTCGGAACGGAAATCAACCACACGTTATGGTGAAGATCTTCCTTTTGTAACAAAAAATGCGTGATTCATGGTATGTTAATGTTAAGGATCCATTGAAATTTTTCAATTATCAATTTACAATATATTACTCAGTAGACTTTTGGTCTCGTTTATATAATTGATAGAGTTTAATAAGTGCCCGCTTTTCAATGCGAGAAACATAGCTACGAGAAATATTTAAACGAGCAGCGATTTCTTTTTGAGTAAGGGCATCATGTTGGTTTAAACCATAGCGAAGGGTTACTATTTCGAGTTCACGATCGTCGAGCATATGCAAATAATGATATAGTTGTGCAACATGTTCTTTATGTTCAATTTTTTCTGTTGCGCTCTCTTCATCACATTGTAAGAGATCACGGATCTGTAAGGCGTTACCATCTTTATCTGTACCAATTGGCTCGAATAAAGAAACATCTTTTTGCACTTTTTTCTGAGTACGCAGATGCATTAAAATTTCATTTTCGATACAGCGGGCAGCGTAAGTGGCAAGGCGTGTTTTTTTGTCAGGAGTGTAACTTTCTACGGCTTTCATAAGTCCTATAGTACCAATGGAAATATAGTCGTCTAGTTGTTCGTGTTTCGGGTGAAATTTTTTTACAACGTGTGCAACGAGTCGCATATTGCGCTCAATTAAATCAAGACGCGCTTGCTCATCACCGCCTAAAAATCGTTCAATACAAGCAGCTTCCTCTTCTTTTGAAAAGGGTTTATGGAATGTTTGCCCCTTTAAATAGCCAAGTAACGCAGGGATCTCAAGCCATAACTGCAACATAGATGTAAAAATTCCGCTCATTGAATGATTTCATCCTTTCCCCATTTTTCGACAGTATATGTTAAGAAGCTGCGTTAAATGAAAAAAAGTGCAACAGCAAATGCGCTGTTACACTTTTTTTAACGTGATTGTACTAATCATTAGTAATGCTAGTATTGGGAATAGGAAAAGATAAAACGCTGGGTGGAACGTATTAGATGCGAAATACGTTAAAGTTAAGAGCGTACCTGCCGCTGTTATTGGTAACCCTGTGAAGTAGCCGTTTGCTTCACTAATATTGAAGCGAGCTAATCGCATTGCACCACAGACGATATACAGTACAGTCATCGTCATGCCGACAAAACCGAAGTCGACTAAAACAACTTTGTACATTAATAATGCAGGTGCCACACCAAATGATATAATATCACTCATAGAGTCTAATTGTTTACCTAAATCAGACACTTGTCCGAGGGCTCTAGCTACCTTCCCGTCATAGCGATCAAGAAGGGCTGCGATAAAGATAAACAAGACGCTGTAGCTATAATATTCATGTAGTGTAGCCATTATGGCCGCGCCACCAAAGGACATATTACTGATTGTAATGAAGTTTGCTGCTTGCGATTTCATTTTCTTAACCGTGGTATCCACCAACTTGTGATATAGAAACAAGGGGGATCACTCCTTTGCACTTAAGATATTGTACCATTATACTTCGAATGCGAAAAAATTGACAGTCTAAATTAATCGATAGGGGTTTTGTTTTATGAAAGAAAAACTATATCAACGCTTGATTGAATTAACAAATGGCAAGCAATCCTCCCATCTTTTGCAAAGCATTGCAAAAGCAAAGTGGAGTAAACGTATGATCCCTAGTTATATGAAGGTATACGATATTAACCTTGAAGAGGTTTCAAAAAAACGACAACAATTTTCAAGTTTACATGACTTTTTTACAAGAGAGCTTTTAGAAACTGCACGTCCAATTGAACAAAATCCTACTACCTATGTAAGTCCAGTGGATGCGAAAGTGGAATCATTTGGACGGATTGAATGGGATATGACGTTTCTTGTAAAGGGTAAGCCTTATGCATTACAAGATTTACTTGGTAATTCAGAACGTGCTGCGCACTATGCAGATGGCCATTTTATCGTGTTTTACTTGAGTCCTGCAGATTATCACCGTATTCATAGCCCGATTGATGGGAGAGTACTAAGACAATATACGCTTGGTCAAAAATCATACCCGGTTAATCAGCTAGGTCTTTCATACGGTAAAAAACCAATTTCACACAATTATCGTTCAGTGACGGAGCTGAAAGTGGCAAATGATCAGCAGGTAGCGTTTATTAAAGTTGGGGCTACATTTGTTAACTCGATCGTACTCACTAATACTACAACTCAGTGGCGTAAGGGTGATGAAGTCGGATATTTTTCATTCGGCTCAACAGTAGTCATGCTATTTGAAAAGGATGCAATTAAATTTACGGATAATGTTGTGCAAGGAAGCCCAATTCGAATGGGTGAAGCCTTCGCAAATATGCTATAATGGTCGAATAATACATTTAGATTAGGGGTCGCTATTTTGTATAATTTTTTATTACCAGATGAATTTGTGACGAGTATTTTTGAAATTACACCGGAAAAGCTTCAAGACTTAGGCATTAAAGGAATCATTACGGATTTAGATAATACGCTTGTAGAATGGGACCGTGCAGATGCAACAGAAGAGCTTATTATTTGGCTTCGTATTATGAAAGAGTCAGGTATTCGTGTTATTATTGCGTCGAATAACAATGAAGCGCGTGTAAAGCATTTTGCCGAGCCACTAGGAATCCCGTATATTCATAAAGCTAAAAAGCCATTTCGTAATGCCTTTTATAGTGCAATTATTCAATTGGGTCTACGACCACACGAAGTAGTAATGGTAGGTGACCAATTACTAACGGATGTAATGGGAGCAAATCGCTTAGGCTTGCATACGGTACTAGTAAAACCAGTTGCGCAATCAGATGGATTCGTAACAAAATTTAATCGATTCATTGAACGTCGTGTGTTCAGTGATTTAGAACGAAAAGGAATCATTACTTGGGAGGAAAAAGAATGAACGAAATGCCAAATTGTATTGGCTGTGGTACAACAATTCAAACAGAAGATAAAACAGCAGTTGGGTATGCACCCCCATCATCATTAGAAAAAGACGTGGTCATTTGCCAACGTTGCTTCCGTTTGAAAAATTATAATGAAATTCAACCAGTGTCATTAACAGATGATGACTTTTTACGCATATTAAACGGTCTTGGAACACAGCAAGGCCTAATCGTAAAAATTGTTGATATTTTTGATTTCAATGGGAGCTGGTTACCAGGACTTCACCGCTTCGTTGGTAAAAATCCAGTGTTATTAATAGCGAATAAAGCCGATTTATTACCGAAATCTGTGAAACCGAAAAAAGTAATTAATTGGCTAAAACGTGAAGCAAAGGCTCTTGGTCTACAACCTGTCGATGTACTTTTAGTGAGTGCCCATAAAGGTAAAGGAATGGCTGAAGCGATGGAAGCCATTGATGAGTACCGTAATGGACAAAATGTTTACGTTGTAGGTTGTACAAATGTTGGGAAATCCACGTTCATTAATCGTATTATCAAGCAGGCTACAGGTGAAGGTGAGGTTATTACAACTTCTCATTTCCCAGGTACAACTTTAGATATGATTGAAATTCCATTAGATGATGGTAGTGCATTATATGACACACCAGGAATAATTAATCATCATCAGATGGCACACCATATTGACGCTAGCGAATTAAAATATATTATGCCTAAAAAAGAAATAAAGCCAAAAGTTTATCAGCAAAATGCTGGACAAACGCTATTTATTGGCGCCCTTGCACGTTTTGATTTTATTCAAGGAGATCGATCGGCATTTACTGTACATGTGGCAAATGACTTACCGATTCATCGTACAAAGCTTGAGAAGGCAGATACGTTATATGCAGAGCATAAGGGTGAATTACTTGCACCTCCAACTGCTGAATTTATTGAACAGCTACCACCATTAGTGCGTCATGAGTTCTCCATCAAAGAAGCAAAAACAGACGTTGTATTCTCTGGTCTTGGATGGATTACAGTGCAGCATGAAAATGTAGTTGTAGCAGCTTACGCGCCAAAAGGTGTACAAGTTTCAATTCGCCCATCACTTATTTAGGATGTACTAGTAGAGAAGAGGGAAGAAAATGAAGAAATGGTTTGCGGTTATTGGAGATCCAATTGAGCATTCAAAATCACCAGCCATGCATAATGCTTGGTTTGAGGAAATGTCGATAGATGCTACTTATATTCCTGTGCATGTATCTTCTGAAAACCTAGAGTCGGCAGTTGCGGGCTTGAAAACTTTAGGTGCAAGTGGCTGGAACATTACAATCCCACATAAAACAGCAATCATTCCCTATTTAGATGAGTTAGATGAGTTGGCAGAAAAAATGGGAGCTGTCAATACGGTTGTCCGAACAAAAGAAGGAAAATTAAAAGGCTACAATACAGACGGTGTTGGTTTTGTTCGCTCGCTAGAAGAAGCAGTTGGTAAGTCACATAAAAATAAGCCAGTTCTTCTTATTGGTGCGGGCGGTGCTGCTCGTGGTATTGCATTTGCCATGCAGCAGCAAGGTTATACAAATTTAACCATTGCCAACCGTACAGTGGCAAATGCACAAGCCATTGTCGATGAAATGGGTATAGGTACTGCTATTTCTTTAACAGAGGCTGAGGAAACATTAACTGATTTCGGCATTTTAGTGCAAATGACATCGGCTGGACTTGCTACGGGCAATTTTTCAATGCCATTTTCATTAGAAAGACTTGCAAAAGGCGCAATTGTGGCCGATATTGTGTATAATCCATTAATGACGCCTTTTCTACAAGCGGCTGAAGAAAAAGGAGCAACCGTCGTTACGGGTCTTGGAATGTTCGTTCACCAAGGAGCAATTGCTTTTGAGCATTGGCTTAGTGAATACCCAAATACAAATTCAATGATTGCGCATCTGAAGGTGCAATTAGGAGGATATTAATTTTTATGTTAACAGGTAAACAAAAACGTTTTTTACGTGCGGAAGCACATCACTTAACACCGATTTTCCAAGTAGGAAAAGGCGGCGTTAATGACGAGATGACAAAGCAAATTCGAGAAGCATTAGAAGTACGAGAGCTGATTAAGGTACGTATTTTAGATAACTGTGAGGAGGACAAGCATGAAGTGGCAGAGGCACTTGCAAAGAGTACTCATGCGGAGCTCGTTCAATTAATTGGTCTGACAGTTGTTTTATATAAAGAATCACGTAATCATAAAAAGATTGTATTACCAAAAGCAGCGAAATAAGGTGAGACGATGAAAAAGGTCGGTTTATTGGGAGGCACATTTAATCCACCCCATAATGGACATTTAATGATGGCTAATGAAGTACTTCATGCCTTGGATTTAGATGAAGTTCGCTTTATGCCAAATGCGTTACCACCACATAAGTTTGCACGTCATGATGCTAGTGACGTGGAGCGCCTTGAAATGGTAAAGCATGCAATAAGTCCATATCCGCATTTTTCTGTGGAGTCGTATGAGGTAGAGAAGGGTGGCGTATCCTATTCTTATAAGACGCTTACTTCGATGTGTATAAGAGAACCTAATGTGAAATTTTACTTTATCATTGGAGGCGACATGATTGATTCGCTTCATACATGGTACTGTATTGATGAATTAGTGAAGCTTGTGCAATTTGTAGGAGTAAAGCGTCCAGGAACAGAGGCCTTCACAGAGTATCCTATACTAATGGTGGAAGCTCCCCAAATCGATCTATCGTCCACACTGATTCGTGAACGCCTGGCCACTGGAGGAACGGTTACTTTTTTACTGCCTGAAGCGGTAGAGACGTTCATACGAGAGGAAGGTCTTTATGGAACGCGAACAGTACTTAGCGGCGATTAAGCCACGCATGCCAGAGAAACGCTATATTCATACCATTGGCGTAATGGAAACCGCCATTGAGCTAGCAAAATTATATGGTGAGGACGAAAAAAAAGCTGAGACATCAGCCATTCTTCACGATATTGCGAAATATGCAGATATTGAGTGGATGGAGCAAATCGTCCGTGATGAAAAATTAGATGCTCGACTAATCGGCTGGGGCAGTGAATTACTGCATGGTCCAGTAGGTGCATATATTGTAGCAAGTGAATTTGACATTACAGATGAGGATACGTTAAATGCAATTCGTTTTCATACAACAGGACGCGTGGGTATGAGTCGTTTAGAAAAAATTATTTTTGTTGCAGATATGATTGAACCAAATCGTAAATTTGATGGGGTTGAGCGTCTGCGAAAAAAAGCAATGAAAGATTTGGATAAAGCGATGAGTGCTTGTGTGCGCCATACATTGGCATTTTTAATTGACACAAAGCAGCCAATTTATCCATTATCCATAGAATGTTATAACGATACGATGAAAAGAGAGGAAAGTGAAGGATGACTTCAACTTTATTACAAGCAGCTTACAAAGCAATTGACGACAAACACGGTGAGGATATTGTCGTTTTAAATATGCAGGGAATTTCACTTTTAGCGGATTACTTTATTATTTCTCATGGTAATTCAGATCGCCAAGTGCAAGCAATTGCGCGTGAATTACAAGAGGTAGCAGTAAAAGAGGGGTATGAAATTCGTCGTGTAGAAGGCTTCGATGGCGCACGCTGGGTTCTTGTAGACCTTGGAGATGTTGTAGCGCATGTATTCCATAAAGATGAACGTGCTTATTATAACCTTGAACGTCTATGGGGTGACGCACCGCAACTAGACATGCCTGAGGCTTAAGTGAGTAGTTACGAACGATTTGCACACGTGTATGATGAGCTACAAACGGATATTCCTTACAGTCTTTATGTGGAATGGGTTTTGCAGCATGCACCAAGCAGTCAATTCCCAAATCTTTTAGATATCGGTTGTGGTACAGGTGTACTTGGCCTGTTGTTTGCGCAGGCTGGTTATAAGGTGAGTGGAATTGATTTATCTGAAGATATGCTCTCAATTGCCGCTGAGCGCTTTGCTGAGGCTGATTTACAAGTTCCGCTCTATTGTATGTCAATGGATGAATTAGAAGGCTTTGAGGCACTTGACGTTGTAACGATTGCTATTGATTCACTGAATTATGTAGTGGAGGAAAAGGCGGTTTATTCAACGTTACAACGTATTTTTGACGCATTACGTGATGGAGGTCAATTGTTTTTTGACGTGCATTCGTTATTTAAAATGAATGATATTTTTTTAGATGGACCATTTACTTATGATGATGGCGACATTAGCTATGTATGGCATACGGAACCCGGCGATTTTGACCATTCCGTTGTTCATCAAATGACGTTTTATGTGCGAGATGCTGTGAGTGAGCTGTATGAACGCTTTGATGAGGAGCATATCCAGCGCACATTCTCAATTGAGCAATATATGACATGGCTTCGTGCAATTGGCTTTACACATGTGGAAGTAACGGCAGATTTTACAGATGAAGCCCCTGAATACGAAAGTGAACGCATTTTTATCCGTGCGGTGAAATAGTAAAACAGCTTGTTAGTAGAATAAAACTAACAAGCTGTTTTTGCTTTTTATCGTCGTAGTTTCTCTTGTTGGCGCTACTTCACATTGTGCGTTACCTTAACTATGGATGTAGAGCTATGTTTACTAAAGTCTAGGATCGACAGGGTCACTTTCGAGTGCTAGTGTGCCGAGTACACATTCATGAATACGAGCAGTCGATTCACCTTTTACAAAACGTTCTATCCCTTCCAGTCCGAGTGCGAATTCACGCAATGCATGCTTCATTTTTTTATTTGGATTGCGTTCTTTTAGCTTCGTTAAATTTGAAGTCTGTAAGTAGTCCATACCATAGATGATACGCAAATATTCACGTCCGCGTACTTTGATAGCAGGCTGAAGTAGTTTTCCCTGATAGTTGGTTACAAAGGTTTCAGGTTTAATAACAATTCCCTCATGACCAGCTGCAGTCATTTCCTCCCACCATGTAATGGCTTCCTGTTCAGAAGCTTCATCTGTAATTACCTTAAATTCTGTTTCAATGAATAGCGCTGAATTTTTTGCAAACAGTCGATTCATTTCCATATGCCATGTATGTGGTTTATGGAAAAAAGTTTCTGAACTATGTGCTAATACATGGAAGGGGGCAATTTGAATAGATGAAGTATCCTGGACATCCCAACAATAGTTTTGAAAAACAGTTGAAAATCGTTGTGCATTTTCAAGTAACCCCTTATACTCCTGAAGCCATTCTGAAACATCGATATGTGCTGTGTCACGTAGTTTCTCCATAAGCTTTGTACGGTCCATTAATGCTTGATCAGCTACATGTGCATATTGCTGATCGATTAGCTGCTGCGCTTTTAAGTTCCAAGGTAAAATTTCGGCATCAAGTAGTACGAAATTTGTATTAAACTGTTCGAAATAGTTTTTCTCCATTAATTCACAATGAAGTTGTTGAAGAATTTTTTGCTCTGTCTCTTGATCGAAAAAACGTCTTCCTGTTCTAGATGTCATAATGCCAAGTGTTTCTGTATCGATATATTCCTTTGCAATGAGTGAATCTTTAAACAGCAGCAGTACAGCACGACTGCCCATATGTTTCTTCTCGGCAATCATTGTATGGACACCATGCTTTTGATAATAGGCAAATGCCTCTGTAGGATGCTCTAATGTGTCCCCTAAAGCAGATGTTTGAGGAGTTGGGCTCATTGTTGGTGGAATATAAACGAGCTGCTCTAATGGCAATGCATAATGAGAAACATTGTCTATGGCTGCCTTTGCATAAGCACCACCAATTTGTACATTGCCAAAGTATGCAGTTTCCACTGTGAAACCTTCTAAAAATGCACCGATATTTGGCGAATCAAAACGTTGAGCTTTCGCTTCAAGTAGAGGATTCCGTTCAATACCTGCATAGTTTTTATAAGCGTTCACAAACTCAATGATCTTTTCAGGATAACGAAAGGCAGTTAGCTGACCACCAAAAACAACTCCTTGGTCAATATTCAGCGTATTATTTTGCTTTAAGGGACGTAATTTAGGATCATGTCCCCAAATAATAAGCTGTGATGATTGATGCTCTGTAAACCAATCATTACGAATAGGTTTTCCGGATGGATCTTGTCCCAGTACATCACCATAACGACAAAAATCAGAAATTCTTGCCGATTGTTTGCCTATATAACGGTCACGGATACCAGCGTGTGTAACAACAGCGGAAGAAATGCCGTTGTTCATTAAAATATAGTGAGACGGAGCAGCCAGTAAACATTTTGCGAGACGAGCTTTAAATTCTTTTGTTTGCTCCACCCCATAAACATTTTCATAATCGATAAATTCAGCTTCAACTAGCTCATCTCCATGATGTAGCGTTACTTTACGTCCATCTAGCCAACGAGCGATTTTCCAGCCATGATTACTATCGGTCATATAGGCAAGTCCGCGCTCTATATGACGTTCAAAAAAGGCCATCGTTTCAATAGATTTTGGTCCTCGGCTCATAATATCACCAACTGAAACAAAACGCCGACCTAGTGGATGAATATAGTAACCTTCCTTGTTTTCTTCGTAGCCTAACTTACCCAGTAATTCGATAAATTCATCAAAGCAAGCGTGGATATCTCCAATAACATCTAGCCCAGCATCTACATCTAAGTGTAATGATGACTCCTGTCTTGATAGTGTTAGCTCCTCTGTTTCTTTCACCATATAGGTTTTAGTAAATGCCTCTTTTTTAATCAATCGTTTTTCTGTTTTCAATAGGCGTGCCTGTTGTTTGATACGTTTACTTCCTCTTGGATCTTGGCGTAAAGTATCTCGTCGTAACAATTCTTCAAGAGGAACATCCAATACGATCGCACTTACAGGAACATGTAGTTTCTTCCCAAGCAAGATGTATTTTTGACGTTCTTCTGATTGTAAATGAGTAGCGTCGACTAATGTACACTTATTTAATGTGCATCTAGCCTCTAAGACGCGTTCCATAACAGCGAAGGCTTGTGCAGAGATAGCGAAATATTCATCATACAATAAATCTGCTACTTCCTTTGAATAGTTTTGAAAATCAATATATTTTGTATCAGCAACAAGTGTGCGATAACTATCAGAGCTAATGATTTCAGAAGGAGAAAGCATACCTACATTAACCCAATGTTGTAAAAGCGTAGATTTCCCACTATTGGATGGACCAATTAGCAGAACAATCCCTGTGCGTGGAACTGTGATGTTCATACACTTACCTCCTTTTTTGTAAAGATGCACATTTGGGTAGGTTGTCCATAAAGATTATGTTCATTACCGATGCCTGTAAATAAAAGCTCATATTGTTCATGGCTATTCATTATATGACACCATTTTTGAAATTGACTACGTGTCCATTCAAAGCGGTGGTCATCGTGCCGCATTTCATCTAATTCGTATACAGCATTGTATTCAGCATTAGGTGTTGTCACGATTAATGTTTGAGGACTATATTGAGATAATAGTAATGACATTATTTTAGGAAGTCGTTCCTCATCAATATGTTCAATGACTTCACATAAAACGATGACATCCTTATGCTGTAATCGTGCATCATAATAGAAAAGGGAGCCCCATGTAGGTTTTGGTATTACGTATGCTTTCTCTAATGTTTCAAAACGTTTTATCGCCTTTTTCATTGCAACTTCACTAGGTTCAACCGCAAGCAGCTCGTCAATTCCTTTAACGTAGGCAAGTAAACTTGAAGGCTTTCCTTCACCAGAACCAAGATCAACAATAGTTGATTTTTGAGGTAGAGCTTTAATCGTTTCAACAATTTTTTCGTAGCGTAATGTATTGAGTGAACGTGTTGTATTTTGTATCGTAGTAGTACCATTATGTAAATGGGAGAAGCGAAGGGCTTTTTTATAAATATACTCCTTCATTGGATGTGTATCTAACCAGCCTTCTCCGTACCGCTTGAGTTTATCAACTTCCAACTCATCGATAAAGTAATGCTTATAATCATCTAAAACAGGGATGAGTACAAAAAGATGTTGTAGTGCTCGTTGGAGCGTAATGTCCGCTGATAATGTTAGAAAACGGGCACGATGTTTTTTATTCAAAGCCTCGATGTTTACAGTGTATCCAAGAGGCTGAAACAATTCATGTATCTCTTCATTTGTCATAGCTGTAGCGATTGGGCCGAATTCAAATTCAAATGAATTTGCTTGAGCTACCCATTCTATGTATTGTTCTTTTGGTCTACCATTTAACGCAGTACCTAAAGCAGAACGGATTAGGGATAAAAAAATACTACTAGCGGCGAATTCACGGTCATTAATATAATGTGTAATATCAAGCGCGTTGTCATTTTGAACAAGTGCGAGTGCATTTGGCGTAACAAATATTGTCACAGCAAGGCTTGTTTCAGAAAGCTCGTGATAGACAAGTCGAACTAAATGATCTTTTACACGCCGTTCATATAAATTATTCGGATTTTTTGATAGTAAGTAGGAGATAGCTTTCACATTTTCTCCCTTTGCCTGTATTGTTAGCTGCATATTCTTCCTCCATTCAGTACACAAAGGCATAATGTGTCTTATTTATTGTGGCTCATCACTAAAAGTTGTAGATGACATTTGTTAAAACGTATGCCATGTATATAGGTTGATCTTCGTTCCGACTGAGCGACTCATGAGGGATCAACCACATGATATGGTGATGGGCTATTATTCAAAGCATAGCATAATTTTACATCAGTATGTCAGTGTCATAAAAGTAAAGGCCAGGGATGTCTTTTTGTCTTAATAGATAAATTATCTTTTCAATGTAAGAATGATATTGTAAGATGAAGGAGACTCCATATGATTACCTTTTGCAAAGAAAGGATGTTAAGAATGATCCAATCTTTATGGCAAAAGTACAAAAAAAGTATGTTGCTTCCCGGCATACTTGTAATCGGTGGACTTTGTTACTTCTTTTTTTCGAGATCTGACTCTTCACCTCCCCAAGAAGAGCTCATCGAAACAATCCAACCTATTGAACAACAAGAAATGCAAGAGCCTGTAGATGAAGCGGTCATACAACAGGTATTTATTGATATAAAGGGTGCTGTACTGTATCCAGGTGTTTATGAGCTACAGCCCGACCAACGAATTATAGATGCTGTACAGCTTGCAGGTGGCTATACGCAAGATGCTAATTCGCAACTTATTAATCATGCCCAAAAAGTTCAGGATGAAATGGTTATTTATATTCCTAGAAAGGGTGAAAAGCTAGACGAAATCACCTCTAATATGTTGACGATGCCTACTAGCGGTACTTCACAAGGCAATAATGGCATGGAGGATCAAAAGGTCAATTTAAATAAAGCGGATGAAGCAGCACTTACGACATTGCCAGGTATTGGTCCATCAAAGGCTCAAAGTATTATCTCCTATCGTGAGGAGAATGGAGGCTTTAAAACTATTGAGGATCTAAAAAAAGTGACCGGTATTGGCGAAAAGACGTATGAAAAACTGAAAGATTCTATTACAGTAAAGTGAGGCGGCACGTTTTGTGATATTGACGACCCTTTTCAAAAAGGGCTACACTATAGTAGAAAATTGACTGTTGCAATGTAGGTACAGTTAATAAAAAATTGTAATCGAATTTTTTTGGAGGTAGTCATATGGAGCGAATTACTTGGGATCAATTTTTCATGGCACAAAGCCATTTACTCGCATTACGTAGTACATGTACAAGACTGGCAGTAGGAGCAACCGTCGTTCGGGATAAGCGAATTATTGCAGGTGGCTATAACGGTTCAATTACAGGTGATGAACATTGTATTGAAAAAGGTTGCTATGTTGTTGATAATCATTGTGTGCGTACAGTGCATGCTGAGATGAATGCACTTCTACAATGTGCTAAATATGGTACACCTACAAAAGGTGCAGACTTATATGTTACACATTTCCCGTGTCTACCATGTACGAAATCTATTATTCAAGCAGGTATTGAACGCGTGTATTACGCCACTGATTATAAAAATAATCCTTATGCCCAGGAATTATTTGAAAAAGCAGGTGTGGAGGTAGTTCACGTTCCATTTGATGAACGTAAAATCGACTTTTTAAGCGACGACAAATTAGCCTTGTACATAGACATGCTAAACGAGCTTCGTGAATGTGGTATGCCTGCAGAAAAATTGCTCCCATATGAACAGAAGGTGAGTGCATTATTTGGCAAAAAGCTCTAAAGCATAAATGGGTTTACGTAGCACTAGCTGTACTTGTAGCTTCATTAGCGGCACACAAGTCAGCTTGGCTACTCGCTATTCTTCTGCTTTTCGCGTTATGGCTTAACTTGAAAGGTGAAACACGCTTAATTTCAGCTTTTGTTATGGTTATTGGATTTCTTTCCTATTTCTTCATTGTTACATTTCAACTGACGGAATCTTCCCCTCTACCGTCAACATTCCAAATAACTTGGTCGAGTGAATATAAAATAAATGGTCAAAAACTCCGAGGTTTTGTAAAAACTGAAACAGGTGAGAAGTTGTATGTCGTATATACTTTCTCCTCAGAACAAGAAAAAAGCTTTTATGAAAATACTTCATTAACAGGCTGGACCTACCTTGTTCAAGGAGAACTTATAGCACCTCTTCCACCTGCACATGTGTATGCATTTTCTATGGAAAAATATTTGATCAGTAAAGGTGCAAGAGGAATATTTGAAGTTTCAAACTGGACCTTTATAGAAGAGAAAAAATCTATTCGTTCGTTTCTTGCTAAACAGAGACACTCTATGAAAAAACATATTGAAACAACATTCCCGGAGTCACTAGTTGCAGAAGCACAAGCACTTCTAATAGGATCACAGGATCAAGTCGATCATGAGCTTCAAAGAGCCTATCAAAAGCTTGGCATCACACATCTCTTTGCTATCTCTGGTCTGCATGTGGCACTTGTCTCATGGTTGTTTTTTGAAGGTCTTCTACGTATAGGCGTACGGAAGGAAATGGCGACTATAGTTTTACTCATCATCTTACCTATCTATGGAGTGCTAGCTGGCGGTGCTCCGTCCGTATGGCGTGCAGTATCTGTCGTAGAATTAATCATGCTGATGCGTTACGCTAGGTGGCAAATATCGATTGATGATGCCTTAGCAATTAGCTTTCTTTGCTTTGTCTTACTAGAACCAGGTGTCATTTATCAGATTGGTTTTCAATTGTCATATTTAGCAACAGTTAGTCTTGTCTATTCTGGCGTCATTTTAAGACGATCCACGAACTGGTTAATCCGTTCATTTTTCATTACATTTGTGTGCCAGCTTCTTGTTTACCCATTATTACTCCATCATTTTTATGAAATTTCTATTTCATCATTTTTGGCAAATATTATTTTCGTACCACTGTTTTCCTTTGTTATTTTGCCCTTAAATATTGCTATGTTTGTCATAACAATTATATCGATGCCAGTAGCTAAGGTTTTATTTGCTGGATACGAGCCGCTTCGTATTTGGCTTACGACATTCATTTTATATGTCCAGGAATTGCCTTTTCAGCTGTGGTCGCCGGGAAGACCTGCTATTTGGCTTATTTGCGTGGCGTTGATAAGTGTGTTAGTGGGCTTCTATTTTATAGAGATCAATCATTATGGTAAATTTGCAGTTGTGATTTTCATTCCTGCAATCTGTATTCATTTTTTGCCGATGTTATTTAATGAAACGAAGCTTACGTTTTTAAACGTTGGTCAAGGTGATTGTACAGTTATTGAATTACCGTTTAGAAGGGCTGTATACGTTATTGATTCAGGAGGCTTACTGCGCTTTGAGCAGGAACTATGGAAGACTTCAGAAAGCCCGTATGAGGTTGGGAGACAGGTTGTCGTACCGTTTTTAAAAGGAAAAGGGATTCGAGACATTGATATTTTTATCGTCACCCATGCAGACGCTGATCATGTAGAGGGAGCTGAGGAGATTTTGCAGGAGATTAATATGCATGAAATTCATCTCACTCCTGGTTCAATGGATAAACCTATTATGCAAGATTTACTAATGGAAGCGAAGAAGCGAATGGTTCAAGTGAAAGAAAAGATGCATGGTACAACGTGGCGTATAGGAGAGACAAGCTTTCAATATTTATGGCCCCTTGAGACCGTTTATGAGGGGAATAATGATTCAATTGTTTTGTATTTACAACAGGGGGCATTTCGAGCATTGTTAACGGGTGACTTAGAGGAGCATGGTGAACAGGAGCTTATTCATCTTTACAACAAACAATTAGCGGATATGACATTGTTGAAGGCTGGACACCATGGCAGTAAAACATCAAGTATTGAGCCTTTTGTAGAGCTGTTACGGCCTGAATTAACCATTTTCAGCGCAGGGCTCAATAATCGCTATCGTCATCCGCATGATGAGGTAGTGGAGCGTTTCGCCAGTCGTAATTTACCGACATTAACAACTGGAATAGACGGCACGATTGAGGTGCGAATTCGGGGGGAAACATGGTCAGTGCAAATTGAAAAAGACCTTGTCCAATGAGCAAGGTCCTTTTCAATCGTACATTAATAATTATCTAGCTACGAATTCTACTATAATTGCGACTAAAAACATAATTGCGAAAGCTCCAAATGATACACCGAAACCAACTCCAGAATCGATTGCATCGTTACGGCGACATTGTATGTTTTTTCCTTCAAATGGATTCATTGTTATCCCTCCAATTCTGTTATTTATTATAAGACATCATTTTCATAAAAGCTATATCGAAAAGGAGAATTCGCCGTGTGGCAAGGAATCGACACAATTCGGTCAAAGTCACAAAGGAATTCAAATCATGTATACTAGTAGTATTGCTAGATGGAGGGGAAATTATGATTTCAACGGTTTGGAATAATATCAAAAGAGGAGAGCTTTCACCAGTTTATTTACTCGTTGGTGAGGAAAGCTATTTTATAGATGAAACAGTTAAACGTTTAAAAGAGGCTATAGGACCTGAAGAAGAGATAGAAATGTCAACATTTGATTTAGAAGAAATGCCAGTAGATGTTGTTATGGATGAAGCGGATACAATTCCTTTTTTCTCTGAACGGAAGCTGATCATTGCAAAAAACGCATCTTTTTTAAAGGCAACTGAAAAGGGTAAAGAGAAAATCGACCATGATGTAAAACGCCTTGAGGCATGGCTTGCGAACCCTTCCGATTTTTCAGTAACCGTTTTTATCGCACCTTATGAGAAATTAGACGAGCGTAAAAAAGTGACAAAGCTAATGAAGGAGCATGCATTATTAGTCCAAACTGAAACGCCCAAAGAGCAGGATTTAGCTGTCTGGATTCAAAGTGTTGTTAAAGCAGAGGGTAACAGTATTACGCAAAATGCGATTGAGCAGCTTGTCGCAATGGTTGGACCGAATATGTTACAGTTGCAAATGGAAATTGAGAAGCTAACTCTCTATTTAGGTGATGGAGGCGAGATTACTGCTACGTTAGTTGAGGATTTAGTGGCAAAAACATTGGAGCAGGATGCCTTTAAAATGTTAAATGCTTATTTTGCGAATGACTCAGTAGGGGCATTGTCTATTTATCACGATTTACTACGTCAAAAGCAAGAGCCCATCATGCTTGTTGGATTGCTTGCATCCAATGTTCGTACGATGTCTAATGTGTTTTATTTATTAAAAAAAGGCTACCATCCACAGCAAATTGCCAAAAATTTAAAAGTACATCCTTATCGTGTCAAATTGATGGTTGAGCAGCGTAATCGTCCATCAGAGGAAAGTTTACTGAAGGCGTTGTATCAGCTAGCAAAGGTCGATTTACAGCTGAAAACAGCGGGTGGCAATCGTGAGCGTTATTTAGAACTCTTTTTACTGCGTCAATTTTAATAAGAAATCAACTTTTGGTGAGCTGTCCTAAGCAATATGGGCAGCTCTTTATCTTTATACAGTTAGCACAATCAAAATCAAGACGCATGTTGTGCGATAGCGCAGCACAGCAATTAAGGTCATAATTAATGATCTTTGAAAAATAAAAAGATCAGCTACTCTGAATAGAGTATACTGATCCTTTATAACAATTATGCTTTTTTAGCAAGGCGAGACTTTTTACGAGCCGCCGCGTTTTTGTGAATAAGTCCTTTTGAAGCTGCTTTATCTAAAGATTTGAAAGCTGCTTGTAAAAGTTCTTGTGCGTTCTCAGCATTAGCAGCAACAGCGTTTTCAGCTTTTTTCACTGTAGTACGCATTGCAGATTTAGCTTGAGTGTTAGCAGCGTTAGCTTTTTCGTTAACTTTTACGCGTTTAATCGCAGATTTAATGTTTGGCATATGTTTCACCTCCTAAAATAGGTACGAGATGATATCTTCTCATTGATTTCTTGTGTCAATACAACAAAAATCATTTTAACAAACGCTAGGCTAAATTGCAATAGATAAATGCAAAGAATATTTACTTGACAGTTTGAACAAACTACTTTTGAGGTGAACTGTATGCAAAATTTAAATTGGCAACGTACGGATTTAATTGATGAGTCGGAAGAAGTTGTTTTACATCAAACGAAAGAGCAAAAGGAAAAGCTTGAAGAAAAAAGTGGTGTCCAAATTGAAGATCGGAATACTGGTCGGGTAAAAATCACTGATGTGCTCGTTAATGCAGAAGGTGAGAAGCAGATTGGTAAGAAGGAAGGGCAGTACATTACACTTTCCGTACCTACTTTGACGCTTGATGATCCGGATGGATTTGAACAGCTTGAGAAAGAGTTGCTTGTAAGTTTTAATAAAATGCATGAAGCAATGTCGTGGAATGAGGACGACAAAATTTTAATTATTGGTCTAGGTAATCGTACCATTACACCCGATGCTATAGGACCGTATCTTATTGATCATTTGCATAGTTTAGATGTAATTGATGAAAAATTTGTCATGTATGCGCCTGGTGTAACAGGACAAACAGGATATGAAACTGGTGATTTTGTTGCGGCATTGGCTGAACGACTGCAGCCAAAATTAATTATTGTTGTAGATGCGCTTGCAACAAGGGCTAGTGATCGTTTATGTAAAACAATTCAATTAACGAATACAGGGATACATCCTGGTTCAGGCGTAGGAAATCAGCGTAAGGAAATTTCATATGAGATGCTTGGCATTCCTGTTACCGCAATCGGTATCCCGACAGTAGTTGATGCACCTGTATTAATTGCAGATGCTGTAGAGTTCATGCTACGTTCTTTAGCGGCACGAGTTGCAGAACGGAGCAAGCCTTCATCAAAATTGTCATTATCATCTTGGCAACCAGATATAAATAAAGAGCTTGATATGTCTTTAATACAACCAATTTTCGGTGAATGGGCTACCTGGACAAAAGAAGAACGTCAGCAATTGTTTGCTGAAACATTTGCAGGCTCGCATACACAGCTGATGGTTACGCCAAAGGAAGCAGATTACTGGATAGATAAATATGCTAAAATCGTATCATCTATGCTTATGAAATGGGCAAATAATCTGTAATTTTTTTTCGTTCTAAAAGGCACATCCCCTCCATACGATAAGGGGAGGAGGGTGTGACTTTGCTAAAAAAACTACAGTGGTCATTTGGTTTATTATTGTTCTTCTTCGTATTACCTGTCATTGCTGGGCAACTTCCGTTCAACAAGCAAGCATCGACTCCGATTAAACAACCAGAGGATCAACCAGTCGTGTATGCCGCTACTAATTTAACTGAACAAAGTGTGCTCGAGGAGACAAAAGAAGAGACAAAAGAGGAGACAAAAGATCCATTTAAAGTATTATTATTATTTACGCATTCACAAGAATCATATCAACCGATGGTAAAAGCTGTTAGCGGGAAAGCGGCCAATTATGATGAAAAAACAAATATTTATAATTTACAAGATGCAATTTCCAAGCATTTTAGCATGAACGGTATACAGACGGATGTATTAGAGGTTGATGTTATGAAGGAACTGAAACTTAAGGGAAAAAGTTTTCCGGATTCATACAATACTGTGCGTCCTTATTTATCAAAACGTTTACAAGAGCAGTCCTATGACTTAGTTATTGATTTGCATCGAGATGCTGCTAAGAAAAATACAACAACGATCACACATAACAACGAATCCTATGCACGTATTGCCATTGTCGTAGGTGCAGAGCATAAGAATTATCGTTGGAATACTGCTTATGCAGAAAGTTTATCTGCTTCTATGAATGAAATTGTGCCAAAGATCTCTAGAGGTGTTATCTCTAAAAGTGGAGACAATGTAGATGGGCGCTATAATCAGGATCTAACAAAAGAAATGATTTTAATCGAATTAGGTGGAATTGATAATACAGAAGAAGAATTGAATCGTTCAATTGCCGTAATAGGAAAAGCCATTGCAAAATCCTTTATTACAGAAAAACAAGAATAGTAGGTCTCTTATTTTAAAACTAGTAAAAGATTACTATAATTTATATAGTGGAATTGGCAAAAAGATGGACTGTTTAAGATGACCATCTTTTTGCCCATTTTTTTTACAAATGTCATCTCGAATTATGATGTCTATTGTTAGTAAAATTACCAGGAATTTTTTTTGAAAAAAATAGTTGTTAGACCTTTAAATTGTTCATTTCTTGGCTTATAATTTTCAAGGCAGTTTATAAAGATTTGATTTGGAAAAAGTTTTTGAACGGCATATGCAATAGGCGAAACACGCTTTTAAAGCATCTACCATTTTTGGAGATGCTTTTTTGACGGAAAGAATGTGGAAAGATAAGCGATTATTTTAAATGGAATAAAGTACAACTATACATATGAAGAGCTTAATTGTGTTGTTTATGTTATCAAAGGAAGATTTAAAATATTCATGCGAATTGATTGGGGAAATATTGGGTGTTAGTTGTGGAGAACCCAGTTATTTCTCTTGAACTATTAGCTGTCTGAGAGGGACAAAAATTTTCTAAGATATCATTTTATATAAACTTTTATAGTTACTCACCCGTCATTCATAAAGTGAGTGCACTGAATTGTTAGTTAAAAGGGGACGATGTTTGGCTTTATACTAAAGTTTGTGCTGTGAAAAATGTAAAATATTTGTAGATAATTGGCTCACACCAAAAGTTGAGGATGACATTTGTAAATCGTATGCCTTGTATATAAGTTGATTGGAGTGGAGACTGGGCGCCCCCAAGAAGCTCTGCTCTACGCGTCATCGACAAATGTTTTCTGTGCGAAAGCGAAGCGGCAGCAACAAATGTTTTCTGTGCGAAAGCGAAGCGTCAGCAACAAAGCGCTCAATCGGAACGGAAATCAACCACACGTTATGGTGATGAACTAGATTATTGGAAGAAGAGGAAGGAATATTATGTCAGGCAAGACGTTCAATCATCGTTATATCCCGGGGCTTGATGGGATTCGAGCTTTAGCAGTACTAGCTGTTATTGCTTATCATTTTAACTTCAGCTGGGCCAGTGGTGGGTTCCTAGGAGTTGATATCTTTTTTGTTTTATCAGGTTACTTAATAACCTCTACCATTTTACCTTTAAAAGGAAATCAGTTAACAGTAGGATTAGGGAAATTTTGGATTGGGCGATTTCGACGTTTACTACCTGCTGCGTACGTAATGATTATTACTTCATTCGCTTGGGCGACCCTGTTTCATCAGGAACTTCTCAATACGTTGCGCGGAGATGCAATATCCTCTATTTTTTACTCAAGTAATTGGTGGTTCATTTTTCATGAAATTTCTTATTTTGATAGTTTTGGATCCCCTTCACCTTTAAAAAATTTATGGTCTTTAGCTATTGAGGAACAATTTTATCTTATTTGGCCGATTCTGTTAATGCTTGGGCTTTATATTGTTAAAAAACAGGGTAAATTAGCCATTTTCATATTTATCGGTGCATTATGTTCAGCTACGTTAATGGGCATACTATATGAGCCAGGAGCTGACCCAAGTCGTGTATATTATGGGACAGATACGCGTTGCTTTGAATTATTAATAGGCTGTTGGCTAGCTCTCGTTTGGCCGATGAAAAGATTATCGTCACAAAAACTATCTATGGAGCATGCCAAGAAACTAGATATTATAAGCCTTGTTGCTTTTACTATTTTCATTTTAAGTATTATTTTTGTAGATGAATATCAAACTTTCTTATATAGAGGTGGTATGTTCCTATTTTGTTTGAATGCAGCTGTATTAATAGCATGTGTTTGTCATCCTATTAGCTTTTTAGGGAAAATGCTTTCTATGAAGCCTCTACGTTGGATTGGTTCAAGATCGTATGGAATTTATTTATGGCATTATCCGATTATCGTGTTAGGTACGCCAGTCCACGAAATAGGTAATCCTGTTTTCTGGCGAGTTGCTTTACAACTAGTTCTTATTTTGATAATTGCTGAATTATCGTATCGTTTTATCGAAATGCCTATACGTAAGGAAGGGTTCCGTTCCTATTATCGACAGTACCTTGCATTTAATAAAAATAAATGGGGCAGCTATTCGTTCACTAGAAAAATTTCAACAGTGCTCATTCCTCTATTCCTTTTAGTATTTTTGACTGGAATCACAGGAGTTGTAGGGGAAGAACAAAAGGAATCAAAAGAATCCCAGCTAACAGAAGTTAAAATTAATGGTGCTGAACAAGCTGCAAAGCGAGATGATACCGTAACGGAAAAAGAAACAACAGAAAGTGATTCATCGAATGCTGAGGATGGGGAAGGTGAAACTAGTGCTCAACCGGACATAAAAGAGCCTGAACAGGAGGAAAATGATCCAACTGCTAACGCTATGAATGAATCTTATACTGGAATATTGGCTATTGGAGATTCTGTCATGATAGATATTGCTACAAGCTTACATCAGATCTATCCGAACATTACAATTGATGCAAAAGTTGGTCGCCAAGTTTCACAAGCCGTCAAACTGGCTCCAAATTATGCTAGTTTTAATCAGCCAGATAAAGCAGTTATTATTCAACTTGGCACAAATGGTTATTTTTCGAGTGATCAGATTGATGCACTACTTGCAGCTTTCTCCAATGCCGATATTTATTTAGTAAATACTCGGGTACCGCGTTCTTGGGAAGGTAAAGTGAATTATTCTTTACAACAAAAAGCTCAAGAGCATGATAATATTACATTGATTGATTGGCATTCGGCTGCTATTAACCATCCAGAGTATTTCGCTCCAGATGGTGTACATTTAGAACAAAAAGGTATTGAGACGTTAACGAACCTTATTCAACAATCGATAGATAAATAATTAATTATGTAAAAAATAGTCAGCATGCACCTTACTATAGGTGTAGCTGGCTATTTTTATGTTAAGAATAAAGGAAAACCTCTTGCATTTTTCTCAGTTCTAGCTACTAACGCTTTTTCGCTTTTCATCATGTTTTTGCAGAGGAAATGGCACATCAATCAGAATAACCATTGATTTGACTGCCTTTATACCGTTCTAATGTTGTGGTTTGTATAAGGTTCATAGTATAATTCATTATAGTTTAATTAGGAGTGGAAAAGATGAACCGAGAAGCACGTTTAAAAAGACAAGAGAATATACGAAATTTCTCTATTATTGCACATATCGACCACGGGAAATCAACGCTTGCTGACCGTATTTTAGAGCAAACGAAGTCATTAACATCTCGTGAAATGAAAGCACAGCTCCTCGACTCAATGGATTTAGAGCGTGAGCGAGGCATAACGATTAAATTAAATGCAGTACAATTAAAGTATGAAGCTAAAAATGGCGAAGTGTATACATTCCATTTAATCGACACACCAGGACACGTCGATTTCACATATGAAGTATCACGTAGTTTAGCTGCTTGTGAGGGCGCAATTTTAGTTGTCGACGCAGCACAAGGCATTGAAGCACAAACACTAGCAAACGTTTATTTAGCGCTTGATAACGACCTAGAAATTTTACCTGTTATCAATAAAATCGATTTACCAGCAGCAGATCCAGAACGTGTACGTCAAGAAGTTGAAGACGTAATCGGGTTAGATGCTTCTGAAGCGGTACTAGCTTCTGCTAAGGCCGGTATCGGTATTGAAGATATTTTAGAGCAAATTGTAGAGAAGGTACCTGCACCAACTGGTGATCCAGAAGCACCACTACAAGCCCTTATTTTTGACTCTGTCTATGATGCCTACAAAGGTGTTATTATTTCCATTCGAATTATCAATGGTACAGTAAAACCAGGCGATAAAATTCGTATGATGGCTACTGGAGCAGAATTTGAAGTTATTGAGGTAGGGGTACATACACCAAAAGTTGTACCACAGGATGAATTAACAGTTGGTGACGTAGGCTATTTAACAGCGTCCATTAAAAACGTTGGTGATACTCGTGTCGGGGATACAGTTACATTTGCGAATCGCCCTGCGACTGAAGCATTAGCAGGTTACCGCCGTTTAAATCCAATGGTTTATTGCGGACTATACCCAATCGATACGGCAAAATATAATGACTTACGTGAAGCGTTAGAAAAGCTAGAGCTGAATGACTCTGCATTACAATATGAACCAGAGACATCACAAGCGCTTGGCTTCGGTTTCCGTTGTGGCTTCTTAGGGCTTCTACATATGGAAATTATTCAAGAGCGTATTGAGCGTGAATTTAACATTGATTTAATTACAACAGCACCTTCCGTTATTTACAATGTTCATATGACGGATGATACATCAATAAAGGTTGACAACCCGTCATTTATGCCTGATCCACAAAAAATTGATCGAGTGGAAGAGCCATATGTCAAAGCAACAATTATGGTGCCGAACGATTATGTAGGGGCAGTTATGGAGCTTTGTCAATTGAAGCGTGGTAATTTCATGACGATGGATTATATTGATACATCACGTGTCAGCATTATTTATGAAATGCCGTTATCAGAAATCGTTTATGATTTCTTTGATTATTTAAAATCAAATACGAAGGGCTATGCATCATTCGACTACGAACTTATTGGTTACCAGACTTCAAAACTAGTGAAGATGGATATTTTACTAAATGGCGAGCAAGTCGATGCACTAAGCTTTATCGTACACCGTGACTTTGCGTACGAACGTGGTAAAATCATCGTAGAAAAATTAAAAGAATTAATCCCACGCCAACAATTCGAAGTGCCAATTCAAGCAGCAGTTGGACAAAAAATTGTGGCGCGCTCAACAATTAAAGCCATGCGTAAAAACGTATTAGCTAAATGTTACGGTGGGGATATTTCTCGTAAACGAAAACTTCTTGATAAACAAAAAGAAGGTAAGAAACGTATGAAACAAGTAGGTTCAGTCGAAGTTCCACAAGAAGCGTTCATGGCTGTTCTGAAGATGGATGATTCGAAGTAACGTTGATATAACAATGTTTATAAGGATTTTAATTGTATGTTTTCATATTAGTATGGTGGAAGTTGCCACCGATTTGCCACCGCTTTTAAATTGTGCCTGCAATTTATAAATCTTTTGCGATGGAATCAAAAATATCGGCGGCATCTCTTGCCATCTTTTGAGTTAAATGGACATAGCGGTCTTCAGTTGTTGCTGATCTGCTGTGTCCTAATCTTTTTTGTACAGTTTTTATAGGTTGTCCACTTTCAATCAACATTGTTGCGTGTGGATGTCGTAATGAATGGTAGTTGAAATCGATACCTAATTTATTTTTAATTAACTCTCTTGTTTGATACTTTATAACAGCAGGTGTATAGTGTTCTCCATTTTCCTTTTTGCAAACAAAATCATGTTTTGAGTCTTGAAGATAAAATTCACCATACTTTAATCGATTTTCAATTTGTTTCTTTTTTGCTTTCTTCAATATTTCCATTAAGGTTTTACCAACTGGAATTGTTCGATAACCTGATTTAGATTTTGATGGACCTACAACCCATCTCCGAGCACCATTGTTATCCGTTGATGCCGTTGTGCCATCTGGTGTAGTTGATGCCGATAAATTTAAAATTAGTGGTACAGCATCGGATCAAGATGCTAATTCAAGTATTAAAGTGACAAGACGTATCAACAATGGAAATGCTATTGAAATTTACAGTGGCCAAGGTGGGGCGTGGGAATTTGATGTTTCACTTGCTCAACTAAAAGTCGGAGAAAATACGATTGTTGTTGAGGTAATTGATAACTACAGTGCTAAGACGAGCAAGACGATAAAACTTAATAAAAATGAAGTGAAAACGCTTATTTTGCATTCAGTGACGAGGTACAAAATTACACCTCCAGCCGGATCCGCAAAAGGCGTTTTATTTTTTATTGAACGTGATGAAGAATTGGATTTAAAAGTCGAATTATCGATGACGTTATCTGGTGAACAAGAGCAATACGTAATGCTCGCACCAAACAATACAGCACCAATGCCTTGCTATGGATATTAAAGAAGGTGTACTAACTAATTACAAGTACATTAAGAGCAATATTTGTAGGGGCTTATAGTAATGCAATAAAACGTTTAAATAGTAAGTCGATTAATTCATCATCTGTGGAGGACAAAGCGCATAGAGAACGACCAGTACCGTTTTATAACTGGTTAAAGGAAAGAGATAGCCTCACACAATCAATTAGTAATAGACCATATAATTTAGAGAATTAGGTAGAATGGTAGATGGGTGAAATAATGTTATGGAAAAACACTCTATTTTTGTTGGGTTTTTAACATTTGTGGGTAGAATATTAGATTACTAGTATATAATACTAAGATATTATGTTTTCTAAAATAAAACTGTGTAGGGGGAGAATAATGAAAAAATTATTTATTGTGTTACTAGCAGCGTTTGTATTTGCGGTAGTAAATCCAACGAAATCAGAAGCAAAAGTGATGTATGATGGAGCAGAAGTTGTAAAAGGGCAAACAGGGAAAATGACCTTTAAAAAAGACATTAAGGTATACAAGAAAAATTCAGATGGTACGTTTGAATCTTTAGTGGTTAAGCGAAATAACTTCTTTAGAACGTATGATATTGAAAAATATGATAAAAAAATATTCTATCAAATGGGGCAATACCGCGTACAAGCAACGGATTTGGTAGTTTTCAAAGAAGTACCAATAAAAATTCGTTCATCTTTTTATAACAAACCAACTTATATTGTTATTACTCGCGATGGTATTAATGATGGCTTATATTACGGATCTCACTTCAAACTAGAAGGACCATGGAGTTTTAATTTCAAGGATACAAATAATGGACAACTACTACAGTATTGTGAAAGTGGTGATGGTAGTGAGGAATTTTGTTACGAGTATCCTGGTACAGACCTTAAAATCGCTGAGACAATATCGAGAGAAAGAGGTGTACGTTATGAACTAACAAGAGATGAAGAGGGGAAGGGCGTTCCATTAAAAGAATCTAAAACTGAAAGAATTATGAAAAAGGGAAGTACTGTTTTTTCAAGGTATGATCATGAAATTAATGGTTATATATATGTAACCGATGAATTAGAAGGAAGACACGATAATGATGTTTATCTTCCAATGAATTCACTAAAGCCAGTTGGAGATAAGTGATAGATTAAGAATTATATAAAGCCCTCTTATTTATTTGATAAGGGGGCTATTTTTTATGGTTGATTGACATGCGGATAGGATGTTTGTCGATGTCTTAATGCTTTTTTGCCACCTACATGCCACCGTGTTTAGCAAATAAACGTGATATATTAGCAATGACGGAAAAATAAAATAGGATAAAAGAATATCGGCAATCCCATGATATTAAAAGGATTGTCGGATATAAAATGATATAAAAAAATCTATTGAGATACGATGATACTTCAAGAAGCGTTCATGGCTGTTCTGAAAATGGATGATTCGAAGTAATTCATTAATGACAAAGGGTTTTCTTTGATATATTTGTATAGATATACCGTTTGATTTATGCTTACTTTAGATACCTATGATTACACTTATGTTTGGCGAGTATAGCATTCACGCGTCTTCAGATTAATAAATATTGTAAAAAAATAAAAAATGATCTAAGTACAGATAAAAACTGAACTAGATCATTTTTTTATGTGGATAACATTACAGTCAAACTCTCAAAGCAAGTGTTGGATATTTTGATATTACTTTATTTCAATAATTATGCTTTTTATCCATTTAGCAACTAACAAATCGCTCTCTTCGAAAGTTATGAATTGGCATTTTTAGAAAGTGTAACTCTTTTCGTAAAGAAGGCAACTTCTCTCTTAAAGGAATATTATTTGTCGATTCCTCATCAATAAAAACTAAGATTTGAGCATCCTCTAATGACTCATATACACGTCCAGAATACTCTATATTATCTATAAAAGCATAAGCATGTCCTCTAACTTGAGGGTTAGCATAAACATGATTCCCTTTAAGTTTAGAAAGAGAATACATAAAAGCCTCTAATCTTATTATATTAATATAAAATTTATGGCCGTAATAGAGTTGTTTGTGCTTTTTTCGATTAACGTCAAAAACTTCATATTGAATGCAGATATCAGTTTCATTAGGTGATTTCTTATTGTGCCAATGAGAGAAAGGCATCAATCGCTCTTTTACTAAGAAATTAATATTACTATGATCTAAATCACAACCATAGCTTAAAATAAAAACTTCTTTATGTTCATTCACTTTTTCGGAGACCCCCATGCTGGTAAAGTGTTATGTTTTAAAACAACTTCCTCATAGTGATGTTTGAAATGATCCTCGGCAAGATGGTAATGCCAATTTGTAGCAGCACTGTTCATTTCACGACCTACATCCGCCCTCATTATCACCATAGATTTGAAAAACATGTTTGCCTTGATTAGCCCCTTTACCTTGAGGACCTAGTATTAAGGAAAGCTAATTAGGCACTTAAAACTCAAGTGGAGGAATTACTTTTTAGCCAGATAAACAATTAAAACCAGGTGCTCAAAATTAGTAAGTACTTGGTTACTTACAAATTATATATAATGAGTTGGTTTTTTCTTATTATCCAAAAAACGATCTCTAGAATATTGTGTGAAGTCTCTAAACAATTTTGAAAGTGAAGTGGGGTCGAAATTAGGACTAGGTGGCATAATCTCAAATAATTGTGGATCATAGGATATGATTTTACCCGTATATGAACCTACAATAATAATTTTTAGTAATCCTACATCACCCAAGCGTTTATAATGTTCACTTGTAATTAAGATTTCTTGCTCTGGGTGCAATTTTATCCATCTTCTTACTCGAAATTTATTCATATGAATTTTGAACCTATACTTGATACTAATGCAGCAATAAATACTAATTTTTTCATTTGTATATTCCTCCCTCTATATTTCCATTTTAGGAAATAGGGAATTAAATGTACATATAAAAAAGTCACTCATTTTGTAGTGAGCCAGAAATAGCGCAAATACCGTCCACAATACCCGTTAATGCTATTGCTCAACCGACTGGTGTTATTGCTGATAAGTCATTAGAAATATAGACAACTGCTTTAGATCCACTTGTTCAAATATTAGTAGCTATTAGTTTTCTTATTACCAGTGTCATTATGGTTGGCGCATCAAGCTAGGTAATTCTGAAAAAAGCTTGGTCATTAATCATGAATGCAGAACTAGGCTATGTATTGATTCAGATGTCACCATTGTTTTTAGATATCTTACGCACGATTGGAGAAGCCATTTGAATTTAAATGGAAAAATTTATCCAAATGAAAGTGGGATGAGGTATTATTAAATTGAAAGTGTAGGTTATTTTAAAAAACTATTACTACGTATGATTATGATCATTAAGTTAAAAAGGTAAATAAGTAAAGGGGGATTTATAGTTGAATAAAAGAAAAGTAGGAAACATTTTAGGTTTCATATCTATATTACTTGTAATAGTATGTATTGTTGTTTTCTATATACAAAGAGGACCAAATACTGACATATATTTTCTTATCAATACGTATGGTATTTTATCTATTTTAGGAATTTTATTTGCTATATTTTCTTGGTTGATGTCTAAGAAACTTATTTTTACGATTATTGGCCTTATTGGAAATGGAATTTTTTTGGCATTTTCTTATTTGTTATTATTAGCAATGGGGATTGGTGAACCTTAAATTTTCTTCACCTAATCCTACACAATCTCAAAATGAACAACTAGTAGAATGATGAAAAGGGTACTAGAATATTTACAATTCTGTACCCTTTTGTTGATTAATATTTGTTACACTTCTAAAAAAAGATAGCTTAATAATCGTTAAAAGAATAATAAGCCACATAAAGAAAGGAATAGAGAGATTCCAAGAATTACTCCAACAACTTTCATATGTCGTTTCCGTTCCATTACAACAATAGCAACATATTCACGAACCATTGCATTTGGCCAATAATAAAATGCGGTTTTTGAGCCGATTCCTTGGCTATTCAGACCAGCTTGTCTAGCGTATAGGCCAGCACGGAAAAGATGGAAATTATTCGTTGTAAAGATGCTGTTGTATTTACCGTCTGGTTTTAACGTATCCATAACCCGTTTCGAAAATAACATATTTTGATAGGTGTTTACAGAACGATTTTCCTGCAAAGTATGCTCAACAGGAATCCCTTTTTCAACAGCGTATTTTTGCATCGCCTCCGCTTCCGGAAGATTCTCATCGGAACCTTGCCCACCAGAGAAAATTATAGTTGGTGGTGATGTAACGGCTGCTTGTTTCTGATAAAAATTAATAGCTTTATTAATTCTACTTGCTAGAAGAGGTGGTACTTGATCGTTAATTAACCCACTACCTAGCACGATGATAAAATCTTGGTTATACTTTGGTCTATTAAATTGATATAGGAAATAAGCAGTTAGGAAGTTTGATAAATGGATCGAAAAATAAAAAATAATAAGCGATATTCCACCAAATATAGGTTGGAACATATTAGATAAAACACTTGCTGGATTTATGATAGGGGTTAGGATAAATAATAAAATCATGATAGCTACAATTAAAGTTAAAGAATTTGCAAAGCTTCTTCCTTCTCTTTTCATTAAAACTCTTGCATTAAGAAATAGACCAAACATTAAAGCTACGATTCCAAAAGGGATGATAAAGAAAAGAGCGATCATTGGAATAAGAACTATGAGTTTTAAATAATTATTTTCAGATGCTAAAGATGCAATCGTACAAAATAAAAGAAATGAACAGAAAAAGGCATTAAATAAAAAGCCATTTATTATTTTTCTAGGATCTTTCAAGTAAGAAAAAAGAAAAATAATAAATAGAATAAGTGGAATGATTCCAAAATACATAAAAGTCATGCACCTCGACTATATATTATTGTTTGTTCGATTTAGCTCCTACATGTTAGCTTAAATTAGTGACATGACGTCCTTTTTACTTAAACCTTACATAATTCTTAAAAAATATTGTTAATAGTACATGTGTTGAAAAATTCGACCACAAATATGTGGAATGTTAACTTACTCAGTCAGTGAGGGTACAATATTAATAATTATGGAAATAGAAAGATGAATAGTAAGAGAATTAAATGATAATAATTGTCCTAACATAGCATTTTTTATCTATATAAGGTTTTCATAGTACTTGGATAGCTACATGCACCATGACGAGAGCTTGATTTTTTGTTCAAAGCATAGAGGACATTTGCTAATCCTATGAAAGATCCTTTTTTAAATAGTAATGCTTATAATCTCTTCCGACATTGTCCAATGTACCATAGATTTCATATCCGTGATTTTGATAAAAATCTAAAGCCTGAAAACTTAAAGTATCTACCTTTATGAAATCACAATCGTTATTTATAGCAATTTGTTCAATTTCTAACAATAATTTAGACCCATACCCTAATCCACGAAGATTCTCATCAATCATAAGTGTATGTATCTCTAACCAATTCCAGCAAATTTCTCCCAGAATGCCACCACGGATTTGATCTTCTTCATCTATAAGAAATAAGTTGATTTCTTGATATCTGCCCCTTAAATCATTTGGAAAATGCTTTAGATTATATTCATATAGCTTGTTATTAATATAAGATTTTTTGCCTGCATCTAGTGCTTGTGAAATTTTGTATTGCATAAATTATTCCTCCTCTTTTATATTTGGAAATGTTTGCTTCCAAATCATATGGTGACTGTTTTCACCCCAATAATGCTCAAGTAAAAAATCTGGCTTGCCAAATTTTTTCTGCCAAATCAATTGAGCCTTTTTATAACCACTATCTAAACAAAACCCTCTACTATGTTTACTCTCTAGCGTGGTTAACATTTGTTGAAGTAACATCGTTCCTATACCTCGATTTTGATAGCTAGGGTGCACAAAAACCGTCCCAATCTCAGGAAAGTCTGTTAGATCTTCCTGTACGTTTTTTTGAATCAATTCATTCGCGATACCATACTCTATTGTTCCTACAATTTTCTTTGTTTCTGCATGAATGGCTAACCAGAAAAATCGTTCCTCACCTTGGCTATCACAATCTAATTTTAAATAATGTTTTTTTATTTCCCATTCGTTTTTTTGCTCGTCATATAGCTCTGCAAGACCTTCCTTTGCATATGTATCGGCAATAACGAGTAAAAAAAACGTATGCAACTCTTCAGTGTCTGTTGGTTGGGGGCGTCTTAAAATAATTCTCTCCAAATGTCTTCCTCCTTTTCATGCCTATCAACGAATGAGCACAGAATGCACCTATCCTATGAACTACCTTTGGGCTGCTTTGCAATGGTCAGTTTATTACACATGAAATCATGAGTGCAAACAAGTTTGAAAAGTTATTGAATACATTATGAGTGGGGGATCTATCTCCTTTTCAAAGACTTTAAAATTAGAGCAAATAAACAAATACCTAATAAAGAACCTATAGTAAACGACCAAGAAAAATAATCGAAAAAGAAGTATGCGATTAATATTGCAAACATATAGCCTATTGCAGTGCCCAACAATTGCTTTTTAATATTCATCGTTCCCACTCCTTACTGTGTGAAATTTTTAAAAGTTACTATTCTTTATTTATATTTTATACAAATGTTGGGTAAATATCCATATGAATGAAGAATGAGGGGAGGCGGTCATTAGGTTTGAAAATTAGCAAACAGTGTACTGAACATTATATATGGGGAGATCAATGTGATGGTTGGCATTTAGTTAAGAATAATGATCTCAGTATCATTCATGAGCGTATGCCCGCTAAAACAGCAGAAGTAAATCATTATCATCATCATGCACAACAAATTTTCTTTACGCTATCTGGAACAGCAACAATTGATATTGACGGAAAACGCATTGTCTTACATAAGAAAGAAGGACTTGAAGTGCGGCATCTTACACCACATCAAATGCGAAATGATTCAGAGGAAGAAGTAGAGTTTTTAGTCATTTCACAACCAAATAGTAGAGGCGATCGTCTACAACCATAAAGTAATTTCGGTTTTTCTTTCGATGAAATGCTTAAATTATAATCTTCATTCTTTTGCATGAGGTATTCATTTATTTTGGTAGATATAGTAAATACAATAAATTGTAAAGGAGATGCTATACAATGAAGATTACAAAAGTGAAGCTATACGCGTATGATGTTCATAAAATGAAGGAATTTTACTGCAATCATTTAGGATTTACATTAATAACGAATACGGATCATTTTGTTGATATAGCTGTTGGTGAAAGTATTATCACTTTTGAAAAAATACCTTCTTATGTTAAAAAACAATATCATTTTGCATTAAATATTCCATGTAATTTATTTCAACAAGGGAAAATATGGGTAAAAGATCGTGCGGAATTATTATTTTCAGAAGGACAGGATGAAGTATATTATGACAGATTAAAGGCTCATTCATGTTATTTTTATGATCCTGAAGGAAATATTATAGAGCTCATTTCAAGGCAGGAAGTAAATCAAAAACAAGATGCTGATTCTTTTTCACCCGAACATGTACTAAATATTGGTGAAATGAATTTAACGTCAGATGCTATTGATTCAGTAGCTAATAGTTTAAAAGAATACGGTATAACGCCAATGAATAATAACGAAATTCGTTCAGATGCTCTCACGTTTATGGGGAATTATGAGGATGGTGCAAATTTGCTATTAGGACCAAGTGAACGTATTTGGTATTTTTCTGATAAAAAAGCGATTGTTAGTCCTATTAAGATAGAAATCAATAAAAACTTGCAGCTATGCATGACGGAAAATGGTGATTTTACCATTTCGCAGTTATAAAGAAATGGTCATCAGTTAATTAAATCATAGATTCTGTATTGAATGAAAAAAACGTTTGTTGTATATTTATTCGAAAATGGAAGGGTGATGTTTATGACGTACGTAATTAGTGAAGAAAACCCAACGATTGGGGCATATAAAACTTTACATCAAACAACAGGCTGGAATGCGAAAGGGCTTTATACGTATGATCAACTATATCAAGCAATTTCTAACAGTTGGTATAGCGCTTCTATTTATGATGATATGACATTAATTGGCTATGGAAGAATTATTTCAGATGGCATTTATCAAACCTTTATTTGTGATGTCATGGTGCACCCTGATTATCAACGAAAAGGGGTTGGCACAATGGTTATGGAGGTCTTGTTAGAGCATTGTCAAAAAGAAAATATAAAATGGATTCAGCTTTCATGTGCAAAGGGTAAACAACCTTTTTATCAAAAACTTGGATTCAAAGTACGTGATCCCGATGCTCCAGGAATGATGTTATTTTATGAGCAGTTGTAAAAATATTATTAATCATAAAGGAGTTACAGTTGTTTGAAAGCAAAATGCATTAAATTATATGAATTTGGAAGCCCTAAGGACGTTGTGAAGTTTGAAAATAAAACGATTGAACCTCCTCAAGAACATGAAATTCTTGTTCGAATGCTGGCACGACCTATTAATCCTTCTGATTTAATACCAATATGGGGAAAGTATGCTCATCGCATTTCTTTACCAACTATTCCTGGCTATGAAGGAGTGGGGATTGTAGAGGATGTAGGCCCGTTTGTTTCTCAAAATCTTATTGGAAAGCGTGTATTACCGTTACGAGGAGAAGGGACTTGGCAGGAAATTGTAAGGACTAGCGCAGAATTTGCTATTCCCATTCCCGATTCAATAGATGATTTTACCGCAGCCCAAATGTATATTAACCCAATGACGGCTTGGGTAACTTGTACAGACATACTACAATTGCGACCAAATGATGTATTAGTAGTGAATGCTTGTGGGTCCGCAATTGGACATATTTTTGCTCAACTTGCAAAATTGTTAGGTTTTCAACTAATCGCGGTCACGAGAAATAATAGACATACTGACGATTTAATTCAGCTTGGCGCTTCTTATGTGATAAATACCTCAATAGAACCGCTCTATGAGACAGTAATGGAACTAACAAATGGTAAAGGGGCTGATGCTGCTATTGATTCCGTTGGAGGGGCAGCAGGCAATGAACTTGCTTTCAGTTTGAAACCGGGAGGCAATTTTTTAGCAATTGGCCTTTTATCAGGTGTACAAGTGAATTGGCAAAGTATCGTTAAAGAGGCAAATGTAAAGGCAAATATGTTTCATTTACGTCATTGGAATAAGCAAGTCTCGATTGAAAGATGGCAAGATACATTTCATCACTTAATCGATCTAGTTAATAGTGGTGCGTTAAAAATGATGGCAGTTGATTCTTATTATGATTTGTTAGACATTAAAAAGGCGATAACGGTCGTTGAATCTTCTAAAGCCACTAAAGGGAAGATTTTTTTAACTTCTTTCAGCAGAAGTTAAAGCCTTGGACGGATCAAGCTATTGATAGCCTATAGAGAAACGAAGGGGAATCTAATTTACCCTTCGTTTTTTTAGCTTTGGGTAGTCATTCGATCTCTAGCACTTGTTTTGACTAGTTGTTAGCTGATGAATAGTTGGGTGGCATTATTATCAATCTGTTTCCTCAAAGGTAGCTACCATTTCTGGGACATCTGAAAAAGTACAACCTTCGTACTATATATCTTACTACTTTTGTACGCTCTCCCTTTTAAAATACATGAATATATGTTAATTTGATGCAATTTACTTTAAATCTGCTAATAACCATTATTTTGGGATAATATTTGATAAAATGAAACTCTTGTTTATAAGTTGATTAGAGTGAAAATCGGGTGACCACTTGTGATCAGCGTTAAAAATGAGATATAAATTAGTTTGATGTTTTTTAGGAGATGAAAGTATGAAAGAAACAATTTCTACTGTTTGTTTAACAGCTGAAACAAAAATTAGAATGATGAAGCATAGACCTGTGAATTATTTACTGCAGGCAATTTTTGGAGGGCTTTTTATTGGCTTTGGCATTTTGCTCATCGTTACTATTGGAGGCTTATTGAGTCCTGCTGGGGTACCAAGTATGAAAATCGTACAAGGATTAGCATTTGGTGTGGCCCTTAGTATGGTCATGATGGCTGGGGCAAATTTATTTACGGGTGATAATTTAGTTTTAACGGTTAGTACACTATCAAAAAAATCATCTCCGTTTGAAATGTTAGGCATTTGGATGTCTAGTTACATAGGAAACTTCTTTGGTTCTCTTTTAGCAGCCGCATTATTTTTTTACTCGGGGCTAGCAGCAGGAGACACAGCAGCTTACATTGAAAAACTGGCTACAGCTAAGATGAGTGGTAGTTTCATTGAACTTTTATGTCGAGGTATTTTATGTAATTTACTTGTATGCTTGGCAGTATGGTGTACCTATAAATTAAAGACAGAGACTGGAAAATTAGTGATGATTTTCTGCTGTATTTTTCCTTTTGTTACAATCGGATTTGAGCACTGTATAGCAAATATGACATTGTTTTCACTTGCTCTTTTAGTACCTCATGGTGAACTAGTATCGTTTGCTGGAGCCTTTTCAAATTTATTACCTGTAACACTAGGTAATATTATTGGGGGAGCGGTTATTGGTTTTGTCTATTGGGTAAATGCAAAAGAGTAATATTTGAATGACTCTTGCAATTAGTATCTTTACTTATTAGGAGAATTAGTAACATATTATGTGTTATAGCAGTTTTACATACAAAGGGTAAATCATGAGATTATTTGAAGTAAAATTAACGGATGATACTTGACAAATCCCATCTATTAATACTTTGACTTTGAGATAAATCATAGATAGAATGACAAGTAGAGTTACTTATGTGTAACTCTACTTTTTTAACTTCTTTCAGCAGATGTCCAAACATCTGTACCTGTCGCTACGCTTTCGGTACAAAAAACATCCGCTGAAATAGAGGTACTTAAGCTAAGAGCTTCACATCCTGTGAAAACGCCTGAGTGACCAACGTCATGTTGCTGACGCTTCGCTTTCGCACAGACAAAACCATGTTGCTGACGCTTCGCTTTCGCACAAAAAACATCTGTTGGCCTAAAGCCTCTGGTGGATGTCAATATAATTAATTTCGTGAATTTAATAGATAGATTAATAGATTATATAAAAGTGAGGAGGAAGACGATCATGAAACAAGAAGTGAATCAACATACCATCCTTCAAGCAATTTTGGAGCTTTCTAAGCAAATGCAAGAAATGAAATTAGATCTTCAGCAACAAATTGGAGAGGTTAAAGGAAGTTTAGAAGAGAAAATTGAAGCGGTCGAAAGAAGATTAGAAGAGAAACTCGATACAGTCGAAAGAAGATTAGATGAAAAAATCGAAGCAGTGGAAGTAAAGTTAGATAAGGTTGAACAAAATTTAAGCAAAAAAATTGATTTTTTAGATTCAAAAGTTGGAATTGTATCACTTGATTTATTAGAGACAAAAGCGGAAGTATCTGTTCTTCAACAAACAAAATAGTATAAGTTAACTTACCGTACCCTATAGGGGTACGGTGTTTTTTTCTTTATTCAGAAATGTCTTATGTGGCGAAAGCAAAGCGACAGTCACAATTACGCTAAGGTGTATTTGATGGTATAATATTATTTGAAATTAATGGCTAGAAGGAGTGAAAAGATTGTTAAAAACAGAGGTATTTGAACAATTAAAAAAGGCAATGAAAGAAAAGGACGTATTAGCAAAAGGCGTACTAACGCTTTTAAAATCTGCCCTAGATTTAGCTGAGAAGGAAAAGGGAGAAGCTTTATCGACTGAAGAGGAAATTGCTATCGTTAATCGTGAGGTTAAGCAAACAAATCAGGCATTAGAGGGTGCTCAAAATGCAGGACGAGCTGACTTAATTGAAAAAGAGGAAGCGAAATTAGTACTATTAAAATCATTTTTGCCAAAGCAATTATCTGAAGAAGAAATTGTAGAAAAACTTGTGGCAGCTGGCGTTGTAAAAGGGATGAATATGGGGGAAGCGATGAAAATTGCAAAACCTCTATTAACTGGTCAAGCAGAAGGTGCTATTATCTCAAAAGTTGTGAAAAATTTAATTTCATAATTATAGTTTAATCGGATCGCCTTCCATGTAGGTGATCCGATTGTTTTAGTTAACATTCGTCTTTTTACCTTTCTATTATCCAAGAAGTAAATTTTCTTTTAGTAACTATTGCTAAATCTCTAATGAGACAAGGAAGACGTTCAACGACTATCTCCTTGAGGGAGAGTAAAACCGCAAGCGAATGGCGGAAGAAAAATGTGGCTCTTATCAGAAGATAAGATGAAGATATAGTCTGCGCTTATGTGAAAGCATAAGAGGTCTACTCATGAGAGAAAGACTGCATGAAGGGTTGCGCCTTCGTGTGAACAAGAAAAATATATACAACTATAAAAATGTTAACAACCTCTCTAAATAGGGTAAAGTATTTTATCTTAGTGAAAGAGAGGTGGTACACATGGAATTAATATCCATTGGAAAAATTGCTAAACGCTGAAATCCGTAATTTTTATAAGCGGCTTAACGACATTCGAACAAGTCATTTACACCAGTGTTCTAATGAGATTGTGAAAACCAAGCCATCTCGTATTGTAATGGAACATTTAAATGTAAAAGGTATGATGAAAAATAAACATCTGGCGAAGGCGGTAGCTGGGCAAAAGTTATATGAATACAAACGGCAAATTCAATCCAAGTGTGAAAAATATGGCATTGAATTTGTTGAAGCCGACAGATGGTTTCCATCATCAAAAACTTGTTCTAGTTGTGGACAAATCAAAACCGATTTGAAATTGAAAGACAGATTATATATCTGCTCTTGCTGATGAAAGCTGGATAGAGATTTGAACGTAAGCATTAATTTGGCTCATCACCAAAAGTTGTGGATGACATTTGTTAAAACATATACTATGTAAATAAGTTGATTGGAGTGGAGGCTGGGTGACTCCTTGGGGATCAGCGAAAGAGGAACGAAGGCTAAGAGCATCACGTCCTGTGATAACGCCTTCGTGACCTACATCGTGTAGGCCCGAGACCCTGGAGCGAGCAACGCGAGTGAAGCGGCTCATCGGACGCCCCAGGAAGCTCTGCTCTGTGCGAAAGCGAAGCGTCAGCAACAAAGCGCCCAGTCGGAACGGAAATCAACCACACGTTTTGGTGAAGAACCATTAATTTGGAAAATTATTCAATCTAAGGTACTTAACTGAAACTAAGCCTTAGATGTGTACGCAACGATACTGCGGAATTTAAGCCTTTGGAGAGTCATACCTAAATGGCAGTAGCTTCGGCGAAACCAGACTCGGAGAATAAGGAAGACACAAAAACGAAAGTCAAAAGATATAAGTTGTGTCACAGTAGAGATGTCTACATTTTTTTAAGAAATGTATATGTTTTTCGTATCGGAAAAGCAAAGAGCAAAGATTGCGCTTGTTGATAATATTTATGCATATGGAAGACAATCCACAAACCGAATTACAGAGGAGACGAGAAAAGAACCGCAGACAAAGAAGGGGAAAATTCGTTTAGCAATGGAAAATAAATTGAAGGAAAGTAATATACCATCGTTAATCGTTCATTTGCCTGATTTATATGGACCGAATGCAGAGAATACAATACTCTATGAAACGTTAAAAAACGTTGCACAAGGTAAAAAAGCTAATTTTGTAGGAAATATGCAGGTGAAAAGGGAATTTCTTTATACAGTTGATGGGGCAAAGGCTATGGTTGAGCTTGCTTTACGAGATAACACATATAATCAGAATTGGAACGTGCCAGCTGTTCATACAATTACAGGGGAAGAACTAGTAAAAATTTTACGTGACATCACAGGCTACAAAAAAGGTATTCGTACAGTCTCTAAAGGGATGATTCGTCTTATCGGAATATTTTCTCCTTCTATGAAAGAAGTGGTTGAAATATTGTATTTAACAGAAAAACCGGTCATTTTAAGCGGGGAAAAATACGAAAAGGAAATAGGCACGTTACCACGTACTTCATATAGAGTAGGGCTAGAAGAAACGATTATATGGATGAACAAGAGGGCATTAAAATAGAAGTACTTTTAAAAATCATAACAAAAATCCGCATAGACTTCTGTTGGGAGAAACTTACCCACAAAAAGTATAGCGGATTTTTGTGATCAGAAAGAAGAATATTATTGCTTAGTTTTTCTTATAACTGAAATTTTTGAATGATATTGCGAAGTTGCTGTGCCATCTCAGCTAAATTATTGGACGACGCAGTAATCTCTTCAATACTTGCTGATTGTTCTTCAGAAGCAGCTGCTACATTTTGAATGTTTCCAGATGCTTGAACGGCTACTACACCAACCTCCTCTACAGAAATGGCAATGCTATTAACGCCTTCGTTCATTGTAGTAATGATGTTATTAACTTGATCCATTTCTTGAGTGAGTTCAGTAATATGTGCATTGATTTCTTTAAAAGCTTCACCTGATGCATTAAAAGTAGTAGAGCTTTCAGCCAGATTATTACTGCTTATTGCCATTGATTTTACGGCTTGGGCAGACTCTTCCTTAATCGTTTCAATACGTGTTCGAATACTATTTGTCGCTGCTAACGATTGGTCTGCGAGTTTGCGAACTTCATCAGCTACAACCGCGAAGCCTTTACCATGCTCACCAGCACGAGCCGCTTCAATCGATGCATTTAAAGCAAGTAAATTTGTTTGATCAGTAATTTCATTAATTAATGTCACGATGTCACCGATCTCATTTGTGTATGTGCTTAAACGTTCCACAACTACCGAAGTTTCTTGAATTGCATCAGATGTTACAGCCATCTTTTCAGTAGCATTTTGAATCGTCGAATTACCTTTCTCTGAAATAGAAGATGCACTAAATGCCTTAGTAGTGACATCATTAACGCTCGTTACAACTTCTGACATCTTTGTAGAGATTGTTGTAATATGATGTTCTACTTCTTCAATAGAGGAAGTTTGTTTTTCTGATCCCGCAGCTACTTCTTGCATAGAAGAAGTAATTTGTTGAATAGATGCACTTGTTTGCTCAGAGCTTGCTGTTAACTCTTCAGACATAGCAGCTACTTGCTCAGCATTTTCAGCAATTTGCTGAATAAGCGAGCGTAAGTCTGCAGTCATATTTTCAATGCCTTCAGAAAGCTGTGCAATTTCATGAGAACCCTGAATATGAAGTGGTTCCACGGCTAAGTCTCCTTTTGCCACTTTACTAACATAACCAGTCATATTTTTAATTGGTTTTATTATGCTTTTACTAATGATATAAGCCACGATAACACCAAATATCACAAAAATTAAGGTCATAACGATACAAATCCAAATAGCCTGTGTTTGAAGTTTAGAAATGAAGGCAGCGTCCATATCTATACCAAAAAGCATATCAGTATCTTTAAATGGTATAAAAATCGATTTATGAATACCGTATTCATCTTTATAAATTCCACTAAATTTAACGGTTTCAGAATCTAACGCTTCACGCATTTCTTTACTAAAAACATAGTCCTCTTGTTGATTATCTTCATTGCTTAATGCAACAATATGTTCCTTACCATTTGCACGTGAAAGGACGTAGGCATTTTCAATATTAAACTTTTTAAGTGTTTCATTTAATTGATTTAATAGTTCTTCATTTTTATCCTTATCACCGTCATCTGCAGCTTTGACGTCGTTTATGTCTATATCTTCAAAAATAGTTTTAGAAATAACATCTAAAGATGACTCAAATTGTGTAATAACGAAATTATTGATAATTTGATTAGACGCAATAAATAATACGACGCTAAATAAAATTGAAATAATAGTAATTGGAATAGTAAAGCTAGCAATATATTTATAGAGTAAAGAACTCTTTAGCTTAGTTACTATATTCAACTTTAGCATCCTCCAAAACTTTCAACTTTTGTTGTAAGAAATGAATCATATCACCAATATGCTCCGTCTCAGTATAAGGAGAAATAGAGAAGAATTTTGCAGCAGCGACTGGCATTTGTTGTTTTGTATCACTAGTGATAACAGTACAAACTCGTGTTGTATCACCGAAAAATACTTCGTCGCGACCTTCACCAATAATTTCAAATAAAGAAGCGTTAATTCCATTAATATACTCAATCTGATCTTGTGTATAGCTACCAGACTGTTCAGATTTCCAATTAAAGCCTTCAGGATACATACGGAATGCTGTGACTGGTCCGATATTAGATTCATTTACTACTTGTAACATAGGCGTTTTTTCCGCTAATTGCGCACGGAACGCTAAATTCACACGTACATAATTCGCTAATATTTGTTGGTAGCCTTCTTTACCAAAGGCCTGTAATGCAGCGTAAATAGCAATTGAACTACCCATACGAGAGCACTCTAATGTATAGCCTGTGTGATAAGAACCATAGCCTCGATTGCCTACATAAGGTGTGTCGAAGTCCTCAATATCTAACAGCTGTAAATGTTTCCCTTCTTTAATTAAGAATAAGCTAGTCAAATAAGGTGTTTGACCAAGCTTTTGGAAGTCAAAGCAAAGGCTATCAGCAATAGGCAGATATTGCATACGTTCTTTAATTTGTTCTAATCCTTGTAAAACATCAGACTCGAACTGAAGTGGATTTGCCTTAAAATCATAATCATTGAAAAAGGCATAAAAACCACCTAAAGCTGAATCAGCATGAATATGTATTGGTTTTAAGGAATATTTTTGCTCAAGGTTAGTTGTAACGTTTTTGATAGCTTGTACATCATCGATGGCAAATTGATCTGTAGCACCAGTTGTAGCAACTACATACACTGGGATGCCACCGTTTTCTATAACCTCCGTCATACGAGCTTGTAAGTCTTCAATATCCATTGAATGATCTTTTCCAGCTTTAACACGAATTAAATGTTTACTACCGATGCCCACTGCTTCAATTGATTTTAATAAGCTGTAATGCGCATTTTCTGAAGCGAAGCAATATAAATTATTTGGTACGCCATCTTCCTTTGCGTTAGGGAATTGTTTAGCGATAGCAAGACGTAGACCACTGAAAACAGCCCCTTGTCCTCCCCATGTTGTGTAGCCAAAGCTTTGCGTATAGTCGTAGCCAACTAACTTCGACATCATTGCTACAACCTTTACCTCACATTCTGCGGCAGCTGGTCCGTATACATCCCATAGATTGTTACCGTTAAGTAAGGCACTTGTAAATTGACCTAAAATACCAGGAATGCTGGCCATTGGTAAAACATTTGTTACAAAGTTGCGTGTATGGTAAGGATGTCCTTGCATCAATTGTGTTAATCCATCCACAACCTGATCAAGTCCTACACCTGAAGTTGGTACTTGATTATCTTGCATTAGCTCTTTATAGAAATTGTCAGAACGCTCTTTCATCGGTCCAAGAGTTGTTGTTTTTGGATTCTTTAACTCATCTAATGATGAAACAATTTTCTCTAACAGAGATAAAAAATTCTCTCTTTGTTCGATATTTCCGTCTTCGCTTTGGAATAATTGTTGGATTTTTTTCATATTCATCATCCTTTATAGTTCATATTTCCTCTATTTTTCATCTTGTGAAAATAGGTCGTTTTGCTAAAAATATAATAACATATTATAACAGAAAATGAATTTATATTTTCTTGAAAAATTAATTTTCGACATTTTTAAATAATCTAATTAATTGAAAAGGGAGGTTTGCTAATAGGATATTTGTACAAAGGTTGTATTGAAGAGGGTTTTTATGACAATAATGAGAGAATTATTGTAAAAATTAGTGATTGTTAAGCATTGTGGAGAAATAAATACTTAATGATAAATACTATGTCTTGAATAATTTTTGATTTAACAATAAAGTGAAAGTTTTAATACTTTATGACTATTGGAGAGAGAACTACTTTAGTCAAAACAGAATCTGCATAGATGCAAATTCTGTTCTATGGTCGCTTTATTCGAATTATTGCAATAGCATTCTCCAAAATCACATAAAGTTTTTTCTTGTTCCGCATACCAATAATTTTTTCAACGATAAACCATACTATTTATTGAGGTGAAAAAATGTATAAATTGCTATCACATAATGATTTAGATGGCGTAGGTTGCGGAATTTTAGCCAAGCTAGCTTTTCATGATCAAGTAAAAGTAAGATACAATTCAATTGCGTCGCTTGACCGAGAGATTGAGTACTTTTTAGACAATAACCAGCAAGATACTTATTTATTTATTACCGATTTATCTCCGAATGAGAAAAATGAAAAAAGATTGAATGATTATTATAACGCAACTGGCAATGTTCAACTGCTTGATCATCATAAAACAGCTCACCATTTGAACGAGTATGAATGGGGTAAAGTATTAGTAGAAGATGAAAACGGATATTTAACATCAGCAACATCCTTATTTTATCAGTATCTTATCACACAGGGGTTAATAGAAAAAACGAATTCCATCACAGAATTTGTAGAGTTAGTTAGACAATACGATACATGGGAATGGGAAAAGAATGAAAATCACCAAGCACATCGATTAAATACTCTTTTTTATTTGGTGTCCATCGAGGAATTTGAAGAAAAAATGCTTGAACGTTTAAAATCAAGTGAGCAGTTTGACTTTGATGAATTTGAAAAGAAAATTTTAAACATGGAAGAAGAGAAAATAAAACGTTACATCCGCCGGAAAAAAAGGGAACTAGTGCAAACAGCTATGGGAGAGTTCTTTACAGGCGTGGTTTATGCAGAATCTTATCATTCCGAGCTTGGTAATGAATTAGGAAAAGAAAATGCACACCTTGATTTTATAGCTATCTTAAATATGGGAGGCAAAAAGATTTCCTTTCGAACGATTCATGATCATATAGATGTTTCGGCAATTGCAGGAGAATTTGGAGGAGGCGGCCATCAAAAAGCGGCTGGTTGTTCTTTAACAGATGAAGCTTATCAGCAGTACGTGGCACAAACATTTCATATAGAACCAATACCAGAGGATGCGAAACGAAATCGCTATAATTTAAGGTTTTCTTCTTTTGGGACATTGTATAAAAACCTCAAGGAAGAAATTTTCCTCCTATATTCAATAAGTGATTTTGATTGGGTAATTGAAAAAAATAAACGTCCATTAGATCAAATCTTTACAAGCTTTTATGAAGCGGAATGGTTTTTAAAAAGAAATTATCAAGCATGGTTAGTGAAAGATGAGGTATTTGTAGATTATTTAATGGAAGAGGCTAAAAAGATTCGACATCAAGAGTAAGGGATATAGATTATTCCTTTCATAGTGTTATTGTGTGAATGAAATTATTAAGATGTCATACAAAGCATGTTGAAAAATAAAATGGTCAAGGAAATCTTTGTGGTTGTTGCAATACTTTAAATGAGGGTAATTTCTGTTTCAGACCATACTTTCATGTGAGCAAGCGTCAAACCGATTTCTTCGCTTGCGTTGTTGCTTTCGCACAGACAAAAGCATGTTATTGCTGACGCTTCGCTTTCGCGCAAAAACACATCTTGTTGAAGTTTTGTTTTATCACTAGTGACATTTTTGCCCAAGAGTTAACACATTAAAGGAATATTAATTATTCCTTTAGATACATAGTGAAATCCGTCATGCCTTGACATTGTTAGAGGTTATATAATGTTCAACTGAAAACTACAATAAATAAAAAGCATTTGTGTAGACATACTTTCTTAAAATGAGGTGTACATGATGTCCAATGATTTGATAATCGAGGGTCAGCCTAAGGAAAATCGAGGACGTAAAGCATGGTTTATTGTAGTCTTGCTTTTATTGGTAGTTACTTGTGTATTTGTTTTTTATTTTTTGTTTAATAAGGAATTGAATTTCGAAACCTACAAAACAGTTGTTGGTAAAACTACTGAAAATAAACTCGGACGTTTAACATTAAATGAAATAATAATTGACGATAATCAGATCTTATTGAATGCTACCTTTAAGCCAGTAAAGGATGTACATTTTGATGATCAAATTTATCTCTTTCCACAGGTTTTTGTGAATGGGAAAGAATTCACGGTTAGAAATGGAGGACAGTCCATCGCACAATCCGATAAGACTTTTACTATCTATAGTAGTGTGAAATTGAGTGAACTACCAAAGGACAAAATATTAAATTTAGATATTCGCTATAACGACTGGAACGGAGAAAAAAAGATTGACGAGCCGTGGGAATTTCAAGTGGAGGCTTCACAAAAGCAATTACAAGAAGATAGGAAGACTTTCCCTGTTGCGAAAAAAGTGAAGCTATTAGATGGTCAAGAGATAACGATCGAGGAGGTTATTTCTACACCAATATCAACAACGATTTACTTTCATTCTGAGAATAGCCTTTTAAATGAAGCGATACATTTTAAAATCCAATCAGCATCAGGGGAATCTTGGGACTTTAACACTACGTATCCTTTAAACGAAGATTATACGAAGTGGGGTGTTCGCCTCGATACAGTATATTTAACGGGGAAGGGCTATGAGCTAATTCCTGTTGCTGTAGATGGAAGTGAACTCGGTTCTGCTGTTAAGATTAGGGAAAAATAACTATCCTTGATTAACCGTAATTAAAAACTTTCAGGCGTGTTGATTAGGAAAAAATAGGTTTACTATTGAGCGATAAAAGGATTTTTTTGTTGCTATTTTGCTAATATATCCCTATTTTAACTGATTGTAGCCCGTAGCAGAAATCAGAGTCTTTTAATTAATATGGATAATCGACATACCTAAAAAAATTTACAATATCTTAATCCAAGAGGAGGATTACCCAGCGTAATATAAATATAGATGATATGGAAAGTAGTTGAAGATATTGCGTAGGTTATGGGAAATTTTTTTAGTTTCGCTTAAATTAGGTTGTACATCCTTTGGGGGTCCCACTGCACATTTAGGGTATTTTCAAAATGAATATGTTCAAAAGCGTAAATGGTTATCTGATCATGACTACAGTCAGCTTGTTGCACTCAGTCAATTTTTACCCGGACCAGCATCGAGCCAGGTAGGGATGGGTATCGGCTTATTAAGAGGCGGGATTTTTGGTAGTATTGTGTCATTTCTTGGTTTTACATTACCGTCAGTTTTGCTGCTTATGGCATTTGCCTATTTTTCTACACGGACTGAGTTGGAGATGGGTTGGGTTCACGGCTTAAAATTAGTAGCGGTTGCGATTGTTGCACAAGCTATTTTTGATATGTCAAAAAAATTAATCCTTAGTATTCGCCATTTTATAATCGCTTTGTTAGCACTTGTAGTGGTGCTTTTATGGATGCATCCACTTGCACAGGTAACTGCTATTTTCGTTGCTTCTGTCATAGGCTATCAATTTTTTAAGAAAACCGCTGAAAGGGATGGCTTAAAAGAAGCGGTTATACCTATTTCAAAAACGACTGGTGTATGTTTTTTAGCGCTGTTTGTCATATTGCTTGTTGGTTTACCAGTTGCTAGCCCATTTATTCAATATGAATGGTTTGCGATGATTGAAAAGTTTTATCTATCAGGTGCATTAGTGTTTGGTGGAGGTCATGTCGTGTTGCCTTTACTAGAGGCACAGTTTGTTCAAAGTGGATTAATGAGTTCTTCGGATTTTTTAGCAGGCTACGGAATGACACAGGCGGTCCCTGGCCCATTATTTACGTTTGCCTCCTATATAGGTATGGTCATTGCTGGAGTACCAGGGGCCATCATAGCAACAGTAGCCATTTTTTTACCGGCTTTTTTACTAATAGTGGGGGCAATGCCTTTTTGGCTTGCACTTAACCGTATCGTTGGATTAAGAGGGGCGATGGCTGGAGCAAATGCTGCGGTTGTTGGGATTTTAGCTGCTGCTTTTATTCATCCTATTGTAACGCAGACAATTCAAAATGGACTAGACATACTTATAGCTTCAGTATTTTTATTGCTTTTAATACGCTGGAGAATTCCACCTTATTTACTTGTGCTAATAGGTGTTGTAGTAGGCGTTATTTTTAACTAAGCTCAATGTAATTATAGTTGCATCGAATAGCTTACTTCCGTAAAGGCTCAATGTCGAGATACTAGTGCACGAGTGCTTGCTATTGAAATTATGAATCAGTCTCAAACATTAGATTTTTATTACACAATCAAAGCACTTTGATAGTAGTAACTTATTGCCAACGAACATACAAGCGTATTCGACCTTAACAATCGAATACGCTTATTCATTTGAAAAAAATTAATAATTTCAAAGGAATACATAGCCGAAAAATTCAGTGACCTTGGCGTAATTGGGCTATCGCTTCGTTAAACTTGTGCATTTGAATCTATTTTACGTAATTCAGTGTAATTTCCTCGACGGTTATAGTTATGCTGATTTAAATATCAAGTTCATATTTACTCATTAGTAACGAGTTAAGCCTCCGCCGATTCCGGACGCAATTATGCCGAGGCATAATTGATTCGGCATTCTAAATGGTTTGATTCATAGCGTTCTCTTGAGTGTTTGTTTATAATGAGGAAATGGAAAAAGACTTAACGAGAAAGAAGGGATAGCTATGGCACGAGGTGTTTACATTCATATTCCTTTTTGTCATCAAATTTGTAACTATTGCGATTTCAATAAATTTTATTTTAAAAATCAACCTGTGGATGAATATATAGAAGCGCTGGGCAAGGAGATGGAGCTTGCTACAAAAAAATATCCCGAGAGCTTTAAACAAATCGAAACGATATTTCTTGGAGGCGGTACACCAACAGCCTTATCGCCTCAACAATTAGTGAAACTTCTTGAGCTTATTCGTACGTATATTCCGATGAGCAGTGTGACAGAATTTACATCAGAGGCCAATCCGGACGAGCTGTCAGAGGCAAAAATGCGGGCATTGTTTGATGGTGGTGTAAATCGCTTAAGTATGGGTGTGCAATCTTTTGATCAAGAGTTGTTAAAGAAAATTGGTCGTACACATAGCAACAAGCACGTCTATGAAACAATTGCCTTGGCTAAAAAGGTTGGTTTCAGAAATATTAGTCTAGATTTAATGTATGGTTTGCCGGGGCAGACGATGGCTCAATGGAAGGATACCTTAGAAAAAGCATTTGCACTTGATTTACCACATTTTTCAGCGTATTCACTAATCGTGGAGCCAAAAACGATTTTTTATAATCAATACACAAAAGGTAAGCTACATTTACCGACTGAAGATCTTGAAGCGGATATGTATGATGTGCTGATGAACCAGATGGAGGCACATGGACTTCAACAATACGAAATTAGCAATTTTGCACAAGCTGGTTTCAGTTCTAAACATAACAAAATTTACTGGGAAAACGATGAGTATGCAGGCTTTGGTGCTGGTGCCCATGGATATCTAGCTGGTGTGCGTTATTCAAACCATGGACCGTTGAAAAAGTATATGGAGACAGTGAATGCAGGGGAACTACCAATTATGTATGAACATGTTGTAACTGAGAATGAGAAACGAGAAGAGCAAATGTTTTTAGGTTTGCGTAAAATAGAAGGAATTACACACACTATATATGAAGAAAAATTTAAGGAATCGATGCATGTGCGTTACCGACATGTCATTGAAAAACTAGTTTCAGAAGGTCTTTTGGAAGATGATCCAAAAGGAATTCGTCTTACGCGAAAAGGTCGTTTTGTAGGTAATGAAGTATTTCAACAATTTTTACTAGAAGATTGAGCGATATCGTTGACATAAAATGTGGGATTTGATAACTTATTAATAGTATTAGCACTCCTCTTGATTGAGTGCTAACAGAGGTGATAATCATGCTAACAAATCGGCAATTACAAATATTGCAAGCCATTGTAGACGACTTTATTATGTTTGCACAGCCGGTAGGTTCTCGCCAAATCTCCAAAAAGCAAGAGATTACATTTAGTCCAGCCACGATTCGAAATGAAATGGCGGATTTAGAGGAATTAGGCTTCTTAGAAAAAACGCACACTTCCTCTGGTCGAGTGCCTTCGGAAAAGGGTTATAGATTTTATGTAGATCATTTGTTGAACCCACAGGGCATTAATTCAAGGGACATTCAGCAAATCCAATCAATTTTCAACGATCGTTTAGTAGAAGTGGAGCATATTATCCGAAAGTCTGCCAATATTTTATCAGAGCTGACATCGTATACATCGATTCTTTTAGGACCTGATGTTCAACGACATCGTGTTAAACGATTTTCAATTGTGCCACTCTCTAGCGATACAGCAGTAGCGATTATCGTAACGAATAACGGACATGTTGAAAATCGGATGTTTAATTTACCGCCTAATTTTACCGCTTCTGAATTAGAGAAAATGGTTAATATCTTAAATGACCGCCTAGTTGGTGTGTCATTAGAGGATATTCATATAAAACTCGAAGCTGAAGTGCTAGCAGTATTACAGCAGCATGTTCGATCAGCGGATGATTTTGTTCACGCTCTCGTTACAGCGACGATGCATAATTCGGAAAGTAAAATTTACTATGGTGGTAAAACAAATATGTTCAACCAACCGGAATTCCACGATTTAAATAAAGTCCGAATGATTTTGGACTTAATGGAAACGACTAGCCAAGTGCAGTCGCTCTTCCATCCCAATGAATCGGGCATTCAAATTCGTATTGGCTCGGAAAATAAACAGTTAGAAATGGAAAACTGTAGTGTCATTACGACCACTTATTCTATTGGTGAAGACCAGCAGGGAGCTATAGCAATTATTGGTCCTACACGTATGGATTATAAACGTGTTGTTGCTTTACTAGACGTAATGCGCATGGATTTAACACTAGCCTTTACGAAGAACCGTAGTGATTGATAATGAGGAGGATTCAAGTGACGGAAACAACTGAAAACAAAGACCTTGTACAAGAAGAAAAGAATGTACATGCTGAAAATGAAGTAGAAGTAGGACAAGAAACTGAATTAACAATCGAAGAACAGTACGAAGCAAAGCTAGCTGAGTTACAAGCAAAGCTAGACGATGAGGAAAATCGTCATTTACGCTTACGTGCTGACTTCGATAATATACGTCGTCGCAGTCAACTTGATCGTGAGGCTGCTGAAAAGTACCGTGCTCAGAGCTTACTCTCAGATTTATTGCCGGTTATCGATAATTTTGAGCGTGCCTTACAAGTTGAAGCGACTTCAGAAGAAACTGCTTCTATCGTAAAAGGTATCGAAATGGTGTACCGCTCTCTAATAGAAGCGACTGAGAAGGAAGGCTTGCAAATTATTAAAGCAGAAGGTGAGCAATTTGATCCAAATGTTCACCAAGCTGTCATGCAGGAGCAAGATAGTGAAAAAGAAACGGGTGTTGTCTTACGCGAGCTTCAAAAAGGCTATATGTTAAAGGATCGTGTATTACGCCCAACAATGGTATCTGTAAACGAATAGTCATAGCACTATTTAGTCAATTACATTTAGTAGAAAACGCATCCTTTGCGTTTAATTAATAGGAGGAAATTTTAATGAGCAAAATTATTGGTATTGACTTAGGAACAACAAACTCTTGCGTTTCTGTACTTGAAGGTGGGGAACCGAAAGTAATTCCAAACCCAGAAGGAAACCGTACAACACCATCTGTTGTTGCATTTAAAAATGGTGAACGTCAAGTTGGTGAAGTAGCAAAACGTCAATCAGTAACAAACCCTAACACAATTATTTCTATTAAATCTAAAATGGGTACATCTGAAAAAGTTAAAGTGGAAGAAAATGAATATACTCCACAAGAAGTATCTGCAATGATTCTACAATACTTAAAAGGTTATGCGGAAGATTACTTAGGTGAAAAAGTAACAAAAGCGGTTATTACAGTACCTGCTTACTTCAATGACGCTCAACGTCAAGCTACAAAAGACGCTGGTAAAATCGCTGGTCTAGAAGTAGAGCGTATTATCAACGAACCAACAGCTGCTGCACTTGCTTATGGTTTAGACAAACAAGATCAAGATCAAAAAGTATTAGTATTTGACCTTGGTGGTGGTACATTTGACGTATCTATTCTTGAATTAGGTGACGGAGTATTTGAAGTATTAGCAACAGCTGGTGATAACAAACTAGGTGGGGACGATTTCGACGATGCTATCATCGAGTATCTTGTAGCAGAATTCAAAAAAGAAAATGGCATTGACCTTTCAAAAGATAAAATGGCTATGCAACGTCTAAAAGATGCAGCTGAAAAAGCGAAAAAAGATTTATCTGGTGTAACATCTACTCAAATTTCTTTACCATTCATCACTGCTGGTGAAGCGGGTCCATTACACTTAGAAATTTCTTTAACTCGTGCAAAATTTGACGAAATTACATTACCATTAGTAAACCGTACAGTAGGTCCAGTACGTCAAGCATTATCTGATGCAGGTCTATCAACATCTGAACTTGACCAAGTAATCTTAGTTGGTGGTTCTACTCGTATTCCAGCTGTACAAGAAGCTGTACGTAAAGAAACTAATAAAGAGCCACACCGCGGTGTAAACCCTGACGAAGTTGTAGCAATGGGTGCTGCTGTTCAAGGCGGCGTATTAACTGGTGATGTAAAAGACGTAGTTTTACTTGACGTAACTCCACTTTCATTAGGTATCGAAACTATGGGTGGCGTATTCACAAAATTAATTGACCGTAACACTACGATCCCAACTTCTAAATCACAAGTATTCTCAACTGCAGCTGACAACCAACCAGCAGTAGATATTCACGTACTGCAAGGTGAACGTTCAATGGCAGCAGACAACAAAACATTAGGTCGCTTCCAATTATCGGATATTCCACCAGCACCACGTGGTGTACCACAAATCGAAGTAACTTTCGATATTGATAAAAATGGTATCGTATCTGTTAAAGCGAAAGACCTTGGTACTAACAAAGAACAAACAATCGTTATTCAGTCTGATTCTGGTTTATCAGAGGAAGAAATTGAACGTATGGTAAAAGATGCTGAAGCAAATGCTGATGCAGATTCTAAACGTAAAGAAGAAGCTGATCTTCGCAACGAAGCAGACCAATTAGTGTTCCAAGTTGACAAAACAATTGCTGACTTAGGCGAACAAATTTCAGAAGACGAGAAAAAATCTGTTGAAGATGCTCGTGATGAACTGAAAAAAGCGTTAGAAGCTGGCGAATTAGAAGGCATTAAATCTGCTAAAGAAAAACTAGAAGGCGTATTACAGCCATTAGTAATGAAAGTATATGAACAAGCTGCAGCAGCTGCTCAAGCAGCTCAAGGTGGCGATGCAGGTGCAGATGCTGGCGCTGGTAAAAAAGACGATATCGTTGACGCTGACTTTGAAGAAGTAAAAGACGATAAATAATAGTAAGTAACACAGTTAAGTGAAGAAGCCAAAGACCGCTTGCGGCTTTGGCTTTTCTCTATATTATTAGGTATAACCTACAAACATTTAATCGTTAAGTTGCATATGTTAACTGCGAGAAAAGTGAAAAAACATATATGCAACATTTTTAATGAATATTTAACAATAAAAATAGAGGCAGTTTTTTTAACTGCATGATACAATAGATTTTATGCAAAAAGAGCGGAGTGTGAATCATGGATAAACGCGATTACTACGAGGTGCTTGGTTTAACGAAATCGGCTTCTAAAGATGAAATTAAAAAAGCCTACCGTAAATTATCAAAACAATACCATCCTGACCTTAATAAAGAGCCAGGTGCAGATGAAAAATTCAAAGAAATCGCTGAAGCTTATGAAGTATTAAGTGACGATCAAAAAAAGGCGCGCTATGATCAATTTGGTCACGAAGATCCAAATGCAGGCTTTGGTGGTGGCTTCGGAGGCGGCGGCTTTGGCGGCTTCGAGGATATTTTCAGTTCGTTCTTTGGTGGTGGCGGTCGCCGACAAGACCCGAATGCACCACGCAAAGGTGATGACTTACAATATCGTATGAATATTAAATTTGAGGAAGCGATTTTCGGGAAAGAAACAGAAATCGAAATTCCTAAAGATGAAGTATGTGATACTTGCCACGGTTCTGGTGCAAAACCAGGAACTAACCCTGAAACATGTTCAACATGTAAAGGTGCTGGTCAAGTGAATCAGGCAGTGGATACACCATTCGGCCGTATGATGAATCGTCGTGCTTGTTCGACATGTCAAGGTACAGGTAAAATCATTAAAGAAAAATGTTCATCTTGTCGTGGCGAAGGAAAAGTTCAACAACGTAAGAAAATCAAAGTAACAATCCCAGCGGGTGTTGATGATGGTCAGCAAATTCGTGTGTCTGGTCAAGGTGAACCAGGTATAAATGGAGGGCCAGCAGGAGATTTATATATTATGTTCCGCGTTCAAGGACACCAAGAGTTTGAACGTGATGGCGATGATATTTATTACGAACTGAGACTGACATTCCCTCAAGCAGCTCTTGGTGATGAAATTGAAGTTCCGACTGTTCACGGGAAAGTAAAATTACGAATTCCAGCGGGGACACAGTCAGGTGCGCAATTCCGTCTAAAAGACAAAGGTGTCAAAAATGTACATGGCTATGGCACAGGGAATCAATATGTAACAGTAAAAGTTGTAACGCCAGAAAAGTTAACAGAAAGACAAAAACAAATACTACGTGAATTTGCGGAAATTAGTGGCGATATTCCTGAAGAACAAGGAAGCTCACTTTTCGATAAATTTAAGAAAAAATTCCAAGGTGAATAATTAGAGGAGCTGAAGAGCTACGTGAAGTGGTCAGAATTATCCATTCATACAAAAAATGAAGCGGTAGAAGCAATTTCAAATATTTTGCATGAAGCTGGGGCAAGTGGTGTTGTTATCGAGGATTCTGCTGAATTTGCTAAGCCACGTGAAGATCAATATGGTGAGATTTATGCACTAAATGAAGCGGATTTTCCGAAAGATGGTGTTATTGTTAAGGCCTACTTATCAGAATCTAGTTTTTTAAATGAAACAGTCGAAGAAATTAAAGCGGCTATAACAAATCTAACGAACTTCAATATCGATATTGGTGAAAATGTTGTATCGATTGTGGAAGTAAACGAAGAAGACTGGGCAACAGCGTGGAAGCAATACTATCATCCTGTAAAAATTTCTGAACGCTTTACAATCGTACCAACATGGGAAGAATATGCACCAGTATCAACAGATGAATTAATAATTGAATTAGATCCTGGTATGGCCTTTGGTACGGGAACACACCCAACAACTGTTATGTGCTTACAAGGGCTTGAGAAGGTTGTAAAAGAGGGAGATACGGTTATCGATATCGGAACAGGGTCAGGTGTTCTATCAATTGGTGCAGCCTTATTAGGAGCTAAAAGCGTACACGCGCTTGATTTAGATGAAGTAGCTGTACGTTCAGCGCAAGAAAATATTGTGTTAAACAAAGTTGATGATAAAGTATCTGTATTCCATGGGAACTTACTGGATACAGTAAAGGAACCTGCAGATGTCGTTGTAGCCAATATTTTAGCTGAAATTATTATGTCCTTTACTGACGATGCATTTTCAATTGTTAAACCGGGCGGATTATATGTCACTTCAGGCATCATCGGCGCAAAACGTGATGATGTAAAAGCAACACTAGAAGCTTCAGGCTTTGTGATCGAAGAAGTATTACTAATGGAAGATTGGGTAGCTATCATTGCCCGTCGTCCACAATAAATTGACTGAGGAAGCGCCAAATCGTGAGCCGAGTGCTTGTGATTTGGCGTTTTCTCTTCTTGTTATAAAGGAGTGTTTAACATGCAGCGTTATTTTATTGAGACGACCATAGAGGAAGCGCGTATTAGCGGAGAAGATGCACGACATATTGAACGAGTAATGCGTATGAAAGAGGGCGACAAAATCGTGGTAGTTGCACAAAATATCGCCCATATTTGTACAATTACTGCCTTTGAAGAAGAAGAGGTACTTGTCCAATCTATAGGACAGACGATTCCTTCTCCTGAGTTACCTGTTCATGTAACCGTGGCATGTGGTTTGCCCAAGGGCGATAAATTAGAGCTTATTACACAAAAGGCAACAGAGCTTGGAATGTTTGCCCTACTGCCATTTGAAGCTGAGCGTTCCATCGTTAAATGGGATAAAAAGAAGGGCGCAAAAAAGCAAGAACGTTTGCAAAAAATTGCAAAAGAAGCAGCTGAACAATCACATCGTACACAGATCCCTGAAATTTATGAACCAATCTCTTTTAAACAGCTAGTAGAACAAATGGGCAATTTCGACGCAGTTTTTATAGCAGATGAAGAGGATGCAAAAGCAGAACTACGTACAAGGTTTGCGGAGAAGCTAAAAAACGTGCATGAGAAGAAGTCGAAATCAATTCTTATTATCTTCGGTCCAGAAGGTGGCATAGCAAGGAAAGAAGCAGATGCTCTGCTTCAAGCTGGTGCCCAAACGATGTCTTTAGGACCCAGAATATTACGAGCAGAAACAGCGCCGCTTTATGCACTGTCTGCAATATCTTATGAATTTGAATGAGATAGCTTTTAAACTTGTCAAATGAGGCTTTTCACACACTCAGCTGTGCAAGAGTAAACGTCAGTATAATTGAGTATAAATGCAGTTGTGACAAGCTTTAAAGAGATAGAAATCACCATAATACTGCTAATATAAGTAATCCTAACAATGTGAGCCGATTCAAAAACTTGAATCGGCTCTTTTTCATTGTAATACAAAAAACTAGTTAGAATAGGATAAATTAATAACAAGTGTAATTAGTGAATGTAGAATAGATTCAAATCTTCATTAATTGCTACAGGCTTATATACCAATTCTTTTCCTGAAATATCTAATATTCGTTTGTTTGAAATAGGTAAAATACCAATTACAATTTCAATAATAGCTTTGTGTATAGGTTTTGGATTCGGTCTTTACACTACGAGAAAATAAATAAAAGCATAAAATGGGAAAAGATAAGTCCCAGCGATCAGGCAAGGACCAAGTATTGGAAAGCTTTAAAACACAAGTAAAAAATTATAATAATTGATAGTAACAATTAGACCAGGTGCCGACAACGGTGAGTACCTGGCATTTTGTGTTCATTTTTATCTCTCAGCTCAAAAATCCCTTTTTTAAAAATAAAAAACTAGTATACACGTCTATTCATAGATTCAATTGCTGCATATTCTGGTATGGAGAGCTCTCAAAAAATACAAAATGAAATGAGGAGATTTTTTTTGAATAATCAATCAAATAATCAATCAAATGATCAAATCCTACCTTGCCCAGTAAGATCAACTGAACAAATACCATTAACTAGTGAAGTTACTCGAGTAGTCGCTACACCAGTTGTGCGTCCAATTATTAAAGTACCAGTTGTACTTGCAGAACCAACACTTCAAATAGTTGTGGAGTCGGATATTACGCTTACTCCTGCAGCAACTGAAATCAAAAGAGTGAAAAAAAATGTATTCCTAAATCAGATTAAACTAGTACCGGTTAGATTTGCACGTATTGATAACAGTGACTTTTTTAGAGTAACAAGGGCTAAATTATTTGTAGCAGGGCATATTCGCAAAAATATAGAGTATGCTGCAGCAGAATGTAATGGGGCACTTCGAGATAGAATTGCCGATGTTCCGTTTTCCGGTTTTGCAGACCTTACTTTCCCAGAAACTCCTGGGGGCCCTACTCCAATCTTAGGAATTTCCGAGTTTGCCGAAGTAAACTTCCTAAATGAAAAAACTCAAATGGATGCTCGATTGGATAAGGCATTCTTCCAAAATCTCGTTAAATACAATGAACAACCATTTGGCGAGTTAGTAGCTGCAAACTTCTTTGAACTTGATTTTTCACCAAATATGGCAAGACCTGAAGGTACTTTCTGCACATTGCGTGAAAAAATTGTACTAGATCTTACTGTGAAAGTAGTGCAAGTTCAACAAGTCCGCCTTGATGCTGGTGGTTCTGTAATAACTCCTAATCTTTCAGGATTGACTCCACCATCTATTGAACCTCCTTCTAATCCTTGTTAAATCTTTAGTTTTATAGAGGAGCAACGGAGATAAAAAAGGGCATTTCAAGGGGCCCTGAAAAAAATTCAATATTTAACTTGGTAGTTGAAAGCTCGGTTGAATCGAACTTTCAACTGCCTTTTTTGTTATAGATAACGATTAGAATTCACTTACACGTTGCCTTATTATAATATTCTTATATTGAAAATCTTACTAATAATTTCTTTTCTTTCGATGACTGAATTTTGGAGTAATGCACAATTTTTTACTATGTCAGTGCCTCTCAATTGTTACTAAGATTTGGAATGCTCTGTGACAAAAGTAAAAGTAAAGCATAAAATGGTTTTAATGATAAGTGCAACACTTAGTTCAAAATAAAAGTAGCTTATAATTTTGTTGTTTAAATTGTACTTGCTGACATTCGTAATATGGACATCTTTATGAGCTAAACACATCTACATATCTCCGGGTAAAAATAGAAAAGTGCTTGTTTTTAGGCATTAGTAAAAGCAATAAAAATGGGTTATTATGTGAGTTTTTCTTGAAGAAAACGAATTTTGATCATGTTTCCTAGAAGAACTCAAAAGTCTAAACGAAAAATCGATCAAGAAGATGTCTTAGTTGAAAAAAAGCGTAGGAATATTTTAAGAATTAACTGTTGCACTTTATTTCTTAAAACTTTATTACGAGGAGTGAATTAATGAAAACTCCATGGATTAACTATAGTGAGATGAAGGGAATTTCTTCTAAGCAAAAAGTTTTCATCATTTGTAAGAGTCAAATTAAGCCTCCCAAAAGACAAGATTATACATCTGAACTTAATTCTACATGTGAAATGTTAAATTCTCCTGATTCCGATTTTGTAAATGATCTCCTTGATATAGAAAAAGAAGATAAAAGCAGCCTTGTAGAGGGAGCGAATCTTGCAGTACATCTAGATTCCAATCGTGAACTGCTCATTGCTTCTGAAAATAAAATTGAGGATGAAGTGAATAATCTCCTTGAAAAAGAGGAGGCAGAAGGAACGAATCCTGTAGAAGAACAGGAACTAGCAACACATCTAGATTCCACTCGAGAACTGTTCATTGCTTCTGAAATTAAAATTGAGGATGGAATGAATGATTTTCTTAAAACAGAGGAGACAGAAGGAACCAATCCTATGGAAGAACAGGGTCTAGCAACACATCTAGATTCCAATCGTGAACTGCTCTTTCCTTCTGAAATTAAAATTGAGGATGAAATGGATGATCTTCTTAAAACAGAAGAGGTAGGTGAAACGAATCCTGTAGAAGAACAGGATTTAGTAGCACATCTAGATTTCACTCGTGAACTGCTCATTGCCTCTGAAAATAAAATTGAGGATGGAATGAATGATCCTCTTAAAACAGAAGAGGTAGGTGAAACGAATCCTGTAGAAGAACAGGATTTAGTAGCACATCTAGATTCCACTCGTGAACTGCCCATTGCCTCTGAAAATAAAATTGAGGATGGAATGAATGATCCTCTTAAAACAGAAGAGGTAGGTGAAACGAATCCTGTAGAAGAACAGGATTTAG
>NZ_JBSSFD010000013.1:0-100561 GCF_054062295.1 Lysinibacillus sp. TE18511 | reverse complement strand
GCAAAATTAAAATTGAGCCCGGTGCAATACCGAACGCAATTTACCCAAGCTGCCTAAATGAAATAACCGTGTCTAACTTTTAGGGGTCACTTCACCTTGGGTAACATTTCATTGAGATTCTATTTATATGTTACCGCCATTCAGAACAAGTGGATCGAACAGTCTTCTTTAAAATTATTTTTCGCAGCGTCTCAGAGTCTTATTTTCTATAAAAAACAGCGACAAACACCGATTTAACAGTGTTTGTCGCTGTTTGAAATGTTACCAAGCTTTTATTTAGGAACGTTATTAGATTCATTTATGTATACATTATAAATCCTTGTTACACTAAAGCACCTCGTTAGTAAACTTAATATCATTTATCTTGATTTCTTGATTTTCGTTTTCCAAGTTGATATGCACCAAAAATGATTCCCCCGAAAATTGCCAACCAAAAAATCAATGGAAAAATAGCAATAAATGTATTCATTTAACTTAATTCCTTTCCTTCTTGATTTTAATCTTCTACTTATATAAAATCTTTAGTTTTAAGTATAACATTAATTTGCAAATCGTCCTTGGTAACATTTCATTGAGATTCTATTTAGTATGTTACCGCCATTCAGAACAAGTGGATCGAACAGTCCTCTTTAAAATTATTTTTCGCAGCGTCTCAGAGTCTTATTTTCTATAAAAACAGCGACAAACACCGATTTAACAGTGTTTGTCGCTGTTTGAAATGTTACCAAGCTTTTATTTGGGAAAGTTTATTAAGATTGTTTTGTATAGCGTATAAGTCCTTGTTGCACTAAAGTATTGTTAGTTGAAGAAAAAAAGTGCCCCCTTACCCCACACTTTATTCTTATCTACGTGCTTTTCTTTCTGTGTCAAATGCAAAAAGCCCTGCACCTAGTGTAAAAATACATATAAAAGGAAGAAGCCAGTCTTTCTTTTCAAGAGTAAAAATCAACAATAGTGAGAAGATAAGAGATATTACTGAAAATATCAACACAAATTTTGTTTTTCTATACATTCTAAACACCTGCTTTTCCATATAATTTCATATTCAATAATAAAAAAATTACCTGAAAAACCCCAAAAATTACTGTTGGATACAATAGTGATAGATAAATTTCGTGGTTGTATTCTATATTTTATTACGAAAAATTCTTAAGTATAACATTAATTCCCAAAGCGTCGTTTGGGAAAATTTTCGAAATGCTTGTTGCACTAAAGCACCCCGTTAGCCATCCATGTAGCGGCAAAAACTAGCGCCACATCACAGAAAATGAAAGATGATTAAGTTCTTTCATGGGAGTTTAAGAACATTTTTTTACAAACTTTTTCCTTTATTTGAATGTTTATATTAATCTCTTCATTTCAACCTCCTTCTATAATCATTACTAAATTCCCTCAAATTAATAAACCTAACGTTTTGAGTGTTGGATTCATTTAAAACATTGTAAACAGCTTCAGTAATAATTAAATTACCGTACCAGTTATTAAAGTAGAAAATATCACTACCATCCCACTCTTTTTCATCTACGCTTAACCCTTCAGAGATACGCAAATTATTTAAAAATGCTCCACAAGTCTCACAATGCGGTATTTTATTTCCTAAATGATCTTGGAGAAAACCACCTTTACCTGTAGCTTCAATGCGGGCTAAATTAAATAATTCCTTATCTAATAATCGCTTCTCATTTTTAACTTCAATTTCTATAGGGGATAATTTGAACCCTTTAAAATTATGTCTTATTAGAATAGCTTGAATTCCACTTCCAATAATATTATTTCCCATCATTTTATAAAAGTCACTAGTTTCATCATCTCGTAATTGGACTTTTAAAGGATTTTTTATAGTTGATAACACCCCGCCACATTTATCACATTTCCTGATATCATAATCTTCTCCATTATTCTTGAAGAGTACATTTGTGTCCGATTTTTCCTTTAATAAATAAAAATTCATAGTATAGCTCCTTTTATTTTGCTGTTTTCTCAAAGATTGTTGCTTTTAAAACAAAAAGGCAGATTTAATCTACAAAACGTGTAGATTAAATTCTGTCTTTTTGGTTCGATATTTCGTGAATCAAAATTTAACTATAGCCCCTGTTAGTTGAATAAACAAATCTATAGTCGGAGAACAATTACTTAAATCTTGGTAACGTAAAATTATTATCATAATAAACAATGCTGGGGTAATAATATGTTTATCTTATAAAACTGGAGGTGAAATAATGAAAACAATGCTACTGACATTGGGTGTCTTTTCCAGTTTCCTTCTTATATCCTTTTTACCAACTGAAACGTTAAACCAAAGAACGTCAGCCTCAGAAACCTCTACACTTAAATTAGAATATCCAGATAATCAAAGTAAATCTTTTATCGAAGAAGATGAATTCTATAGCAAATTAGATAAAAACATCTATGAAGAGTATAAAGATGCTGCATTCAGTATGAGAAAAAAAATCTCCTTCAAAGAGGTAGCAGATACAGAACTAACATTCAAATTGAAAACTAAACTCGGTACAGAAAAAATGGATAACCTAAACTCGCCTCATATTCATCCCAATCGCCAAGTATATTTTATGGGTTCTTTTCACCAAAATGAAAAAGAAGAATGGCACAAATTTGTAGTAATAGATGCTGAAACACAAAAGGTACTTCTTGGAGGAGACCATTATCATCTGTACGATAATCCTTACAAGCAAGCAAACAAACTAAGCCACCATAAAAACTTGGTGGTTTTTATATTAGTTTCTTAATCGAGCATCCAGTCTTTTCTTACATTAATCTACTCCGTTAGCACAAGAAGCGATCGCTCTAATTGCATAAATTTTATAAATTCGACGCTATAAATGGAAGGAAGTTCCTAAACTAACCTGCTCTGTTAGCTCAATAAGAAACAAGATGCTACCGCAGCAACATCTTGTTTAACTCTTGCATCCCGTTAGTTTAAGAAGAACAGTGACGTTTATTAAACAATCGCGCCTGATTGTTTAATAAAACAACAAAAATTTTTATACACCTTTATTATTTTATAAATGAATTTAATAAAAATTAAACAACTTTATTATCTGTATACACATTTTATTAGTTCTTATATTTCCTAATTCTTGATTCAATAGATTCTAACCAAACATCACCTAATGCATTCCTCCACCAGTATTTTTTCTTACTACTTGCCAGAACATCAAAGGATGATAAGTTATTTAATTTAGAATCCCATTCCTCAGCTAGTTGAGGAAAACAGACGGCTAAACAATTATCTAATCCTACTTTTTTATTAGCACAATATGGACATATTGCTTGTTTCATATTATTTATAGAACACTGCCATTCATGCTTGTGAGCTACTCCTTTTTCACAGTACCACCACACAACTAAATCACTGCTAATTTTAACGTCATATGGAGTTAACTCGCCATTTTTTTCAGGATGCCAAAATGCTGAAATTTCCGGCTTTAATATACCTAGAGAGAGTTCAACTGTATGATTTTTTCCAGCACAGAAAGGACAATTGTTCCCGCTATATCTATTAGCAATTGTACTCTTCCATTCATGGCCCTTTTTACATTTCCACCAAACGTATTTACCAGAACCAACTGTTATTCGTAAAAAATCGATGTCTTTATTTTTCTCGAAGTCCCATTCTTTTAATAGTTCTGGTTTCTTTTTAATTAAATTATTTTCATTACACCATTTGCATTTATGCATACCATTTACTCTGGTATAAACAGGTGCTATCCATTCATCTCCACATATCAAGCATATCCACCATATCTTTTTAGCAGACCCTGGAGTAACGCTATAAGGCTTTAAATAGCCATTTTTTTCAGGATGCCATTCAGCTGCCAAATCAGGATATAACTTTTCCAAAGAATTCTTTTTCCTAGAACTGATATATAAAGAGTTAATTATAGCTTCATCTTCTTCTAAATTAATGTTTAAATTATGCCAATTATATTTCTCAATTTCACTTAGATTTTCTCCCTCAATAAGACTTAACATGATTCCACTTAAAATATTTAAAATATTTTCTTTTGCTTTTGGTTCAGACTTTATAGTAACTCCAAAAAAATCATTTAAAGGCGGCAATTTTTCTTCCCTTACTCTTATTACTTTAATACCCATTTCATTTAATAATTTATTTTTTTTATTGTCTTGATGTACTCTATTTTTATGATAAAAAACACCATCATACTCAATAGCAAAATTATAATCAGGTAAAAATATATCTATTTCTATTTTTGAAGAGTCTCGATGTAATATAAAATTATTCTTTACCTTATTGAAAATCTTTTTTAAATAAAAATAAATAGCTTGTTCAGGAAACGATGTTTTCATTTCAAAATTACATTGTCTACAACCAGTACCTTTGGAACTTCGAGATTTCGGAGATGCTTTCCATTCATGCCCGAATTCACATTTCCACCAATACTCTACGTTACTGCCATAATTAATAGCATCTGGCGTTATACCGTCATTTTTTTCACTATGCCATTCTTTCGCTAACTCTGGAAATTTTTCCGATAAAGCGGAACCTGAATTTAATTTATACTCCTTAAAACTTTCTATTCTATTTTGCTTAGCACAATTAGGGCAACCTCGACCACTACTTCTGCTACCTACAGTACTCATCCACTCATACTTACAAACACTACACAACCACCATACCTTTTTATTAGATTTTGGTGTTAAATTATCAGGCTTTAAACTACCATTTAACCTAGGATGCCATTCCATAGCTACTTCTGGATATTTATTAAGTAGAGTGTTATTTTTTTGAACCTGTATTTCATTTCTTGTTTGCGCCCCTTGCTTATACATAAGGGTATTCAATCTATTTTTTATAGCTTTTTGATTACCACATTTCGGACACCCAGAACCTTTTTTTGTTCTTAAATATGGTGTAGTTTTATAGTCTTCATGACCATTTAAGCATTTCCACCATACCTTTTTTTCTGAACCAGGTACTGTTTCAAAAATAGAATGGTTTGTATTTTTTTCAAAACACCATTCTTCAGTTAATTCAGGGAATAAAGTATAAATTGAATTACATTTAGGGCATCCTTTATCTTCGTGAATAGTTCTACTTTTAATCATACAATCCCATTCATAACTACATTCATTACACTTCCAACTAACGCGTTTAGCTGAAGTATAATGAAAATGAGTCGGATCTATTCCTTTATTTTTTTCATAATTCCATTCCTTTAATAGTTCTGGATACTTATTTACTAGAGCGTACTCTTTACTATCCTTCTTTTTTGAACATTTAGGACAGCCACTGCCCTCCTTTGTTCTTTTAGATACTTTAGTTATCCATTCAAAGTTACATGCATGACATTTCCAATATCTTTTTTCATTAGTTCCTGCTAAAGTATTTTCGGGAAGATATTCTCCATTTTTGTTGTAATCCCAATCTAACGCAATTTCAGGATATAGCGTTTTTAAACTATTGGTAACTGATACCTTTCTATTGATACAAAAAGGACACTTTCCTCCTTTAGTTCTAGTAAGAACCATCATCTCCCACTCATGATCTGGACCATTCGGACATTTCCACCAAACATATTTTTCAGATCCAAAAGAAATATTTTCGGGTGTAACCTTTTTATTTTTGGTAGGATGCCATTCTTCCGCCAATTCAGGATGAGTATTCATCAATTTGTTCTCATCAGTTAATTTTCTTCCCATTTTTTATTCTCCGTAAGTATAAATTGTTAAATGTTTAATTTCCCGTTCTTATTTATTTTAACATTTCCTTAAATTTTAAATAAGTTTTCAAAAACAAGAGTTCCATCACAAAAAGGCCCTATTGCTGAAAAAGGCACAATTCCTTGTTCAAGAATTGCGCCTGTTCGTTGAAAAGAACAATACAAAGTTAGACTTTATTAATTTTAATTTCCATTAACAAATTACTCTCATTATTAATTTTCTTCACCTTTGAAAATCCACATTTTTCGTAACATCTAATCGCTCTTTTATTAGAAATTTCAGGATCTAATATTATTACATCAGCATCTAACTTCATCGCGCTCTTGCCGTGTCCACGCCCTTGATAGTGCGCATCAATCATAAATCTGTATATCCAATAGTTTCCGTCATCCGAATCTATCCCGTACATAGCGAAACCGAGAAGCTTTTCTCCACAATAAATCGCCTTTATATTCATGCGCGGAAAAAATTTACTTTCTGCAATTGAATACAGATTTGAGGCAATAAACCCTTGCTGTTCTTGCTTAGGTTTCAGTTCAATACAAGCTTCCCAATTACTTTGATCAATCGATTTTAAACTAATCAAATTTCAGATTCCCCCCTAGTAGTAGAGAAATCCATTGTCATGAGTTCTCTACAAAATTAGTTTTCCCCTGCCGATAAAATAACTTATTGTTCTGATATACATAGCACATCACTCCTCATAAGATGGATTGTTAACGTTAGACCGTACAATTTAAAAAAGCACACGATTTGCTCTCCATTTGTACTCTCGTTTAGTTCGACACCCACAGACAAATCCCTTCTATATTTCTCCAAACAGCCAATTTAAGTTTTTGTACCTGCCGCTACGCTTTCAGTACAAAAAAAATTGGCTGAAAGAAGTTAAATCTTAATCATCGAATTAGTTCTCCAAAATCATCACCAACTTTTTTTCTCTTCATATTCTATAATCAGACCTAATTTTGAGGGGGAAACGTATGGGGATTGAATTCACTGCTCTCCATTGGATTTACGTTGTTTTTATTGTCCTTATCATTGGCTTTATGGTTAAACGTCGCGATACCACCCTCATTTGTATTATTGGCATCTTCATGCTAGCAATCGTAGCTACAGGTGATTTAACTTCATCTATAAGCGGTGTTTTTAACAGCTTTATTTATGCGATTACAGAGCTTTTATCAACCATTCTAATTATTTCTATTATCGTTGCCATGAGTCGCGTTTTGATGACTTCAGGTATTAACGAAGTCATGATTGCTCCTTTTACGAAAATCATTAAAACACCAGCACTAGCTTATTGGACGATTGGTCTGTTAATGATGTTTATTTCCTGGTTTTTCTGGCCATCACCAGCTGTGGCGCTTTTAGGGGCAGTTCTCTTGCCAGTTGCAATACGCGCAGGTCTGCCAGCACTTGGAGTGGCAATGGCGATGAATTTATTTGGTCATGGAATTGCTCTTTCGAGTGATTTTGTTATACAGGGGGCTCCGAAACTGACTGCTGATGCTGCTGGTATTCCAGTTGGTGAGGTAGTAGCTGCTAGTATCCCTCTTGTCATTACGATGGGCGTTGTCACAACATTAGTCGCCTATATTTTATTACGACGCGATATGAAACGTGGAGCACTATATTTGAACGCTACAAACAACACAAGTGAAGACGCTGAACAAGTAACTGCTGAACACTTGCTGACACTTGGACAAAAACGCTTTTTCGCAGTTCTCATTCCAATTGCCTTTGTCCTCGATGTCATTGCCATGTCCATCTTAAAATTACAAGGTGGAGATGCTACAGCTTTAATAGGTGGAACATCCGTCTTTATCCTATTGTTGCTTTGTGTTGTAGCTCATAAAAACCAAGGCCTTGAAAAGACAACAAGTTATTTAATTCAAGGATTCCAGTTCGGGTTTAAAGTGTTTGGGCCAGTTATTCCCATTGCGGCCTTCTTCTATCTAGGAGACTCTGGCTTCACACAAATTATCGGCGACTACTTACCAGCCGCTTCACATGGTATCGTCAACGATCTCGGCGTTGGTCTAGCTGCTGTCGTACCATTAACAAAGGAAATTGCGGTCATTACTTTAACAGTCGTTGGCGCCATTACAGGATTAGATGGCTCAGGCTTCTCAGGTATTTCCTTAGCAGGCTCTGTTGGTAGTTTGTTCGGCAATGCTATTGGTGGAGGTACAGCAACTTTAACAGCACTTGGGCAAATTACAGCAATTTGGGTTGGAGGCGGAACAATCATTCCCTGGGCATTAATTCCAGCCGCTGCAATCTGTAACGTCAGCCCCTTCGAACTTGCAAGGCGTAATTTATTGCCCGTGATAATTGGGCTTGTCGTTACAACCATTGTGGCAGTGTTTTTGATTTAACATTGTGCAGGTAAACAACGTCGTCCAAGAGAAAGAGATGACTTCTGTAAAGTACAGATGCCATCTCTTATTGTTAGAATGTATTTTCTATATATAGTTCATTAAATACATCCTTGGTCATCTCAAAATAGACCTCGTCAACGTTATGGTGATGGGCATTCCGAATTTTTCTTATCAAATATTTTATAAATTAATGTAATCGTACATAGAGTTACAACAATCAAAATGATTACGGCTGTCATTAATGGAGAAACATTGAAAGTACGTAAGCTAAAATGAAGAAGTCCCATAACAATTAATAAAGGTAATCCATATAGCAGGCTTATTAATACTGTAGGATTTGATTTTATTGCCTCCGATGGATTAGTCCATTCAAGTAATGGATGCCTTCTATCATAAAGAGGAGACAATAAATTATAAGTAATGACTAATAGTATTGTAATCAATAAAAGCAGTCCCGTAATAATATCGCCTCTGCCAAATAGCATGTAAATGATATAGCTTATTACGACCGATATTGTGCTGATGCATGATGAAATCACGACTTTTGCCATATAAATTTTTTGTGTATCAAATGGCAATGTTATGCTAGATGCATAGTATTTCCCCTCTCTTGAATAAGGAGTTCCACTTATATTGTTCATACAACTCATCAACAAAACCATATATGGAAAAATAAAAGATTCATAGTTAACAATCCATTCAGTTCTTAAGATATTTGTCTGTACGAGCATTAAAAAAATGATTGTACAGATTGGGGTTAAAACAATCCCCAAAATAGCTTGCATTTTAAAGTACGGTTCAGACTGAATAATCCAATATTCACGCTGCAAATAATTGAACCAACTACTTTTGATATCTCTCCCCCAAACTTTAGTCGGTTTTTTTATTTTGCTGACAAGCAAGCCATGTTCATAATACTTAGACGCAATCATTTTTATCGTTACTTTAAACAATAAATAGCATAGTGCGAATAATAAGATAAAACTTATGACAGTATTTAATGACAAAAGCGTCTCCACTAATGACTGTTGCATTGCAAAACGATAACCTATATCGAGAAAATCTGAAATGGAAGCACTTAAGGATGATATTGTTGAAGCATCTAATTTTGCTAAAACAATGCTGATTGCTTGATAATTTTTTATTAAAAAGTACACTATTGGGCTTATTCCAATACTTAGTATAAGAATCATCCTAACAAGCAAATACACGGATGTATTGGTAAATTCACTCCGAAAATGATTTAAAATGGATAACATTAACAAAAGGAACAGTACAATTAAAACGTTCATGACAAGTAAAAATACAATTGATTTTACAGCAACAGCTAGCTTAAACTCTATCAGTAATATAAAAAATGTCGGTATTGTTAAGATACTGACAACCATTATCGGTAAAGCTACGCCACTTATTATTTTCGACATGACAACCCGCTTTGCTGAAATGGGCAAATGAGCAAAAATAGCAAAATCGCTTTGACTAAACACTACCGAAATGGCAAAATATGAAATCAATAAATACGTCACACCATTTGAAAGAAGAACATTGTATAATAAATACTCCTCTGGGGTCGCTATAAAGTAGATCATGAGAGTAAGTGCAAAATACTGAATCGCTACATAAATAAATGCAATAATTAGGAGTATTTGAATTACTGGCTGCTTTGGCTTTGCATAAAAAGATGTTAAAAAGAATTTAATTAATTGCCTATTATCCTTCATTGGCTTGCTTCTCCATAAAAATAGTTTCTAAGCTCCCATCGACTAGCAAATTCTCAACACGCTCATGTAAGACAATCTTTCCATCTTTTAAAAATGAAATTGATTGACAAATTTTCTCTGCAACATCTAACAAATGAGTAGAAAAGAATACGGTCCCACCATTTTCAACATACTCCTTCATACACTTCTTAAAAGCAACGACCGCAAGTGGATCCAGACCATTTAACGGCTCATCCATGATTAGAATGGGCGGACTAATTGTAAAAGCAGTAATCAACGCCATCTTATGAAGCATTCCATAAGAATACGTTCCGATTGGTTTATAAATACTTTTTTCCATATCAAAGACGTTAATGAAGCTTTGTAATTTTTCATCATCAGTCTTTTCATATAGCTTTAAAACGAAATGTATCCAATCATATGCAGCTATATTTGGAAATACATGAATGGTATCAGGAATAAAATAGAATTGTTTTTTATAGTCGAGTGACTGCGATTTTGGCACATTATTAATCATGATTTTTCCTGAATCTTGCTCAACTAATCCAGTAATACAATTTAATGTCGTTGTTTTACCTGCACCATTTCCACCAACAAACCCCAGTATTTCTCCTTTTTCTATTTTTAACTCTACTCCCTTTAGTACCTCATGCTGTCCATACGATTTCCGTAAATTTTGTATTGATAACAGTTTTTCCACCTCATTTCATATCAATTATGCCTCGGCATAATTGCGTCCGGAATCGGCTTTGTGCTTATGGAAACTTCTGTACCTGTCGCTATGCTTTCGGTACAAAAGACATTTGCTGAGAGAAGTTAAAATTTCTTTTTAGCAATAAAACTTTGCATAGTCATGATCATCAATAAAACCAACAGCAGTGTTACGATAACATTAATGCCATACCAAGTTCCCACTTTACCTGTCATCAAAATATTTGTTGCATACAAACTATTACTAGCAGGATTAATAACGTCTAAAATTGGATGTAACCCCGCAGTGAAACGACATATGAATAGGACAACGATACTTATTAATGCAATAAATGCAGGACTAGTGAAAAATGTACTCATCATCGCCACAAACGTTATGACAAATAACAGCCAAACACAATAGAATACTAATGCCCAAATAGCTTGTGTCATAGGAACAGTAGTAAATAAATACGCTGAGTAGCCATAAGACACTGCATAGCCAAGAGCCATACATATAACTGCCAATATATAATGGATAATGATTTTACTATTTAAATAAGATGATATCGATACTGGCCTTGTTAGGATAAATGCCATCATGCCATTCGCTTTTTCCCCTTGAATAATACTCATAGTGGCAACTGCCAGAATAATAATGCCTAGTTGGTCAAATTGTGAATTTAATGTTGAGGCAAGTACCTCACCTCCCTCTGGCTTTGCCATGTTAGGATCAATCATTATACCTTCAACCCCACCAGCAGATTGTAAAATAACTGGTAAATAATACATCATAATCGGCTGAGTTAGCCCTAGTAAGATAAAGACAATTGGGAGCCAAACTATTTTATAATCTCTTGTCATTTGATTTATTTCTTTTTTGCTTAACGCGATAAAAGCATGCATTCACTTACACCACCAATTCTAAAAATATTTCTTCTAGATTGTCTTGAATACCCACTTCAAATTTAGTAAACAACACTTTTGCATCGAGTCCATGCTGTAATAATCGGTGGGCATCCCCTTCCAAATAATCTACAAATACTTTAAAGCCATTTCCACAGCTTTCGACTTTCTTCACGTATGGCAAATGTTCAATCATGGTTAACCACTTAAAATCTTCCTTTCGAATCATTAAAAAGATAGCTGATTCTTGATGGCGCTTAAGCAATTCTGATTTTGTAGCATCCTCTATTTTGTGACCATTTTTAATCACCACAAAGCGCTCACAAATTTCTTCTGCATCGCTCAATATATGCGTTGATAATAAAATGGTCGTTTCTTTTTTTATCTCTTTTAATAGATTTAACACTTCTCTCCTACCTATTGGATCTAGTGCAGATACCGGTTCATCCATAATCATTAAAGCTGGTTTGTGCAATAATGCTTGTGCGATGCCAAGGCGTTGCTTCATACCACCTGAAAATGTTCCGACATGGATATGTGCTTCTTTCCCTAAGCCTACCTTTTCTAAAAGCAATGGAATTTCTTTCTGCAATTCGGTTTTTGCTATGCCAGAAAGTGTTCCCATAAAGGACAATGTTTCAAATGCTGTCATCCACGAGAAAAAATTAGGATACTGAGGTAAATAACCAATTTGATGTTTCATAGATGAATTCTTTTGACCATCAAGAAGAACTTCCCCTTCATCCGCATACAAAATGTCAGCAATGATTTGAATTAACGTAGATTTCCCTGCTCCATTTGGACCAATTAACCCAACACACTCATTAGCATCAATGACCATTGAAAAACCATTCACAGCCGTTTTATGTTTAAACTTTTTCGTAATATTTTTAATTTCTAAGCGCACGTTTATTTACATCCTTTCTACCAATAATGAAGTATAGAACAGAACCAATCGTATTAAAGAATAAAATAATAATTGCCCACATAAGTATGTTTTCTCTCGTATCTCGGTGCCGATATAAATCGAATAAAGCAACAATGATTAGAACAAATCCTACGAATAAAAATGGCAAAATGATTGGAAGTATGCTTGCCCAATCCAGTTGATTTAAATCATCAATACCATAGTGTAATTTCATTACTAAAACCCCCCATTCATTATCATTATCAATAATGATAACAGAATGATTTAAAAATTTCACTACTTTTTACTGTACATCCTTTTTAAAAATATATATTATATTTTTGAGAATGTTCTCATATTGATAACATTTTATTACTACCCTTGATATCATCTCATTTTTTCTATAGGAGGATCGTTTTATGCGTAATAAAGCAGAGGTCTTAATGCACCCTGTGAGAATGAAAATTTTACAAGCTCTGAATAAAGAAGAAGGCTTAAGTACTTTGGAGATGATTACTGTCATTAAAGATGTACCTCAAGCTACTTTATATCGCCATATCCAAATTTTGGTGGATGAAAACATTATAAAAATTGTAAAAGAGCGAAAAGTACGTTCTGTTACAGAGAAATTTTATGCATTAAATGAAGGAGCAGCAAAACTGAGTAAGGAGGATTGGTCACAACTAACTATCAAACAAAAATTAAATTATGTTTCTTACTATCAATTAGCTTTACTATCTCAATATCAAAATTATTTAAATTCACTTGATGAAAAAGAAAGCACGGCAGATTTTGCAACTTTTTCATTTCTTGACTTGTCATTAACGAATGATCAATTTAAGAACTTTGAAAATGAATTGAACAATTTAGTAACTAAATACTATAATATGGCCGACTCAACTGAAGAGACTGAGACAAAAACAATTGCTGTAAATATTATTCCAAAACCTTAAGTATTATTTTACATACAGAAATGGAGAAGATTAATGAAAAAAAGAACGTTAGTTGAAAACACACGAAAATTTATTCTGATTGTCATTGGCGCTGTCATCGCAGCATATGGACTAGAGGCGGTATTGATACCGAACAATGTCATTGATGGTGGTGTGACGGGGATTAGTATTATGGGCGCACATCTCTTTGGTATTCCATTAGGCGTGCTACTCTTTGTATTAAATATTCCGTTTATTTTTATTGGCTACAAACAAGTAGGTAAAACTTTTGCATTGATGAGTTGTGCTGGAATAGCAGCTTTATCTGTTTCCACAGTCCTTTTACACGATGTTAAAACAATTTTAGGTCCAGAAGATCCTTTATTAATTGTTTTAGCTGGTGGTATGTTACTTGGTGTTGGGATTGGGATTGTCTTACGTAACGGTGGAGCTTTAGATGGCTCTGAGGTTTTAGCTGTGCTACTATCTCGAAAGATTCCATTTTCAGTCGGGGATATTATATTATTTATTAATGCCTTTATTTTCTTAGGGGCAAGCTTTATTTTTGGATTGCAGAGCGCATTATATTCAGCTTTAACGTACTATATTGCGAAAAACGTTATCGATATTATCCAAGATGGTTTAGAAAAATCAAAAGACGTTCGTGTTGTTAGTGGGAAGTCAGAGGAAATTGGAGATGCGATTCAAGCTCGTTTAGGTCGTGGTGTTACTTATACACAGGGTCGTGGTGGTTTTTCAAATGAACCAACTGAAATTTTAAACTGTGTTATTAACCGTATGGAAGAAAATAAGATTGTTTCAATTATTAAAGGTATCGATGAAAGTGCTTTTGTCGTCATTTCTGATGTTTCAGAAGTACGCGGTGGTAACTTCAAAAAACGTGATATTCACTAAATCAAAAGTAATGTTTGATAAAAAATATCCTCATTGGATTACGTCCAATGAGGATATTTTTTTAAGGTTAGTACTATTTAATATCAATCAAATAAGTGTTCATTCGTTTCTTGACTCATACCTATTCCATCATCTTCAATTACAACACGAATTTGTCTTGGATGCGGCAGGTCTTCATGTAGGATAAAGCTATTTATAGTTCAACTGCAATTAGATCAGCTTTTTCTCTATTGTAGTTTTAAGATTCACGTTATGGAACGTAGCTCTCCTACTTTCACTTTTTCATATTTTAATCCGCTAATCAGACATAAAGCTCCAACGATTACAACAGCTGTTGCCCCAAATAAAGCATTCTGATAACTATTTGTATAATTAGCTAATGTTCCTGCAAGTGAGGGACCTAGCATTTGACCTAAAGCATAACCAGCAGTTAGATAACCTAATATTTGATGACTGTTCACCGGCACTATTTGTCTTGCTAACGTTGTAGCCACAGTTGTAATCCCCATAAAGGTTGCCCCAAAAATAAATGCACTTGCATAAAGTGTCATCGTATTTGTCGCAAATGCTGGCAAAACGATGCCAAGCCCTTGAAATAACATGGAAATAAATAATGTTCTCACATAGCCATATCTCTGAGCAAGCTTTGACCAAACAATACACGATGGAATCGCTGCAATCCCGACAACAAACCATACAATGGCAGCATCACCATGAAAGTTTGTTGACTCTTCTGCAATTGATACGATAAATGTTCCAGTGACAATATAGCCAAGTCCCTCTAAGCTATAAGCTAGAATTAGCCACTTCATCCATGTCGTAGGTGGGACTCTCTGCGGTACTACGGTTTGACTTGATTTCTCTTGTGTCTGTTGAGTAACTGGTTTTATTAATAATACGATGAATACAAACAATACGGCACAAAACAACGCCAAAGCAATCCATGTTCCATTCCAATCCAACATGGCATGTATGGGTGACACAATAACCGCACTTATGGCAATTCCTATACCTACCCCGCTATAAAAAAGCCCTGATAAATGTGCTTTTCCATTCCCAGCTAACTGATCGAGCACAAGACTAGCAGCAGCTACAAAGATAAATGCACTCATAACCCCTGAAATAAAACGAAGTGCATACCATGCGATAATGACATCGGTAAAGCCCATCATAGCTGTTGTCAAAATACTAATAACGAGAGCTATTTGTAAAAAAGGAATACGCTTATCTCCTATTTGTAAGCGACCGGCAATTAATGCTCCTACTAAGTATCCTAAATAATTACTTGTTGCTAGAAAACCTGCTGTGGCACGACTAAAAGCAAAAGTATCTTGCATATACGGTAGGATAACCGTATATGCAAAACGACCAATACTCATGGCGATGACTAATGCCAAAATACCCCCTATTAAATATTGAAACGTCTGCTTGTTCATACTTTCCCTCCCCTTCTTCTCACTATAACAAAAGTCCAGGTATCACAAATAACACGAATTCTTTATAATAGGTATCAAATAAATTGATGTCTGGAGGAAAAATATGAATATTAATGATCTCACTATTTTTCGGACGGTCGTGCAAACAGGTAGCTTCTCTAAGGCTGCTGCAAAGCTTAATTACACACAATCCAACATCTCTATGAAAATACAAAATCTTGAGGCCATGTATCATACGACCTTTTTTTATCGAGGACATCGAGGCATCCGATTGACACCAAAAGGAGAACAATTTTATGAGATGGTATTAAAGATGCTACATCTCTATGAAAAATCATTTGAAATACTTCAGGATACAGAGGGGAATAGAGGAATTCTACGCATTGGTTCAATGGAAACAACGGCGGCACTACACTTGCCTGCACTATTAGCCACCTTCCATAAAGCACATGAACAGGTAGATATAACAATTCTGACAAGCCCTTCTCTACAAAATATAGAACGGTTAGAAAACTATGAATTAGATGGTGCATTTGTAGTGGGACCCGTTTACAAAGAAAATATCCTTGCAAAAGAATTTATCTGTGAAGAGCTTGTTGTGATCACATCTAGCAAGCATAAACGAATTGATAGTTTACGAGATATAGAGGACAGTACGCTTATTACTTTTCATCATGGTTGCTCATATAGAGCCATTTTAGAGCATTGGTTGCACGAGGACGATGTACGACCACAGAAGCGCATGGAGTTTGGCACTCTTGATGGAATCATTGGCTGTGTTGCCGCTGGACTAGGTGTAACATTACTGCCACGTGCAATTGCTCAAAGATATATGGAGACACAATCGCTCTCATTGCACATTTTATCGACAAAGCAGGCTCAAATCCCTACTTGGTTTATTTACCGCAATGACGAAGTGCAGTCACCTGCACTCAAATATTTTTTAGAGACGATCGATGCATACGACTATCCGTCAGTTTGAGTGGACTATCCGTCGCTGTGCATGTTCTATCTATCATTCTAAAAGCAAAGAGCTGTTCAACGACGAACAGCTCTCATTTTTAGGAGATTACAGTTTCTGCTATGTTCGAGGCATGGTCACCGATTCTTTCAAGATTGCTTACTATATCTGCAAATACAATTCCTGCTGAACCTGAGCATGTACCTTATGTTTTCGTATAGTATATCTTTTGACGATTAATCTAATTTCCTATAGGCTTTTATTAAATCGGTTTATACAAAGGAGTATTAAATGGATATATTTATCGCCAGTAATCGTCAACTACCTATACGTTATTACGTAAATGAAGCAATTTGGATTCGTCGCGGGGGCAGTACAAAACTTCCCGAACTAACATTACCGTTTTTTGTTGAGGTTGAAATTAAAAACCGTGTAAACTTACAAATAATAATCGAATATATTTTTGAATTCCAACGACAGTACAAACAAACAGAAATTCAAATACTAATAAAAGACACATATATTTTAGCTAATATCCAAGACATGCTTACTAACAATACGTTGACCAATCACACGATCACTATTCAGCAGGTGTAACAGGTAATTCAATGAAAAACTTCAGCAAGTGATCTGCATATTTTGCATCAATTTTACCACCATGTAGTTCTACTATACTCTTTGCAATAGCAAGTCCAAGTCCTGAACCTTCCGCTACGCTTGTTCTAGACTGATCTTTTTTATAAAATCGCTCAAATAAATTCATTAGCTCTTCGGATGTAAATTCATCACTTTCATTTGCAACACAGATTCGAACATTGCCCTCTTGTCTTTCAAGAGAAACAAAAATCTTACCGTCACCGGTACTATATTTAATGGCATTCATTAATAAGTTATCGAAAACTCTGACAATTTTTTCGGAATCAACCGTAGTAAAGATCCGCTCCTCAGAGAAATTTTTTTTAAATGAACGATGGTTTTCCTCTGCCTGCGGGATTAACTCCTCAATTAATTGATCGAGAAGCTCATTGATACATACCTCTTGTTGAACAAGGACAATGCTTTCATTCGTTAGCTTCGTATACTCAAATAAATCATCAATTAGGTTTTTTAATTGTTCAGATTTTGAAAAAGCAATCTTTAAATACTCATCATATTGCTCCTTCGTGTCATACCTCTCATCTCTTAACAGTCGTAAATAGCCCATAATCGAAGTAAGTGGTGTTCGGAGGTCATGCGAAACATTAGTAATTAATTCATTTTTTTGTTTTTCAATCCTTCGTTCCATCTCTATATTCGTCATAATTGCTTCGGCCATATGATTGACGTTCTCTGTTAATAAAGCTATTTCATCTATCCCCTTTTTTTCAATTCGATAAGTTAAATCACCTTTTGCGATTTCCTTAACCCCCTCCGCCAACACCTCAATTTGTTTCATTTTTCGTTTCGTTATATAGAAGAATGAAAAGGTAAATACAATAATTGCACTAAATAATGGAATAAGGCCGTCATTCGAACTTGCGATAACCATACCCTCGGGAATACCACTGACAAATAAATATAGGTTTTTATCTTCTATAGTTAAAGGATAAAATGCAACGAATTCTTGCCTCAATTGCTCGATTGCTGGTATGTCATAATTATAGAGTGGATGATTAATCGCAAAATCCATTACAGTCCGAATCTTATAATGCAAATTGATTTGTTCCTCTTCCACTTGCGTTGTTTTGTATAAAACCTTTCCGTTCTCATCAGTAACTATTACGTTTAATGCACTCTGTTTCATTTCAAATTTTAAATTTTCTGTTTCAATCATTTGCTGTATAGCTTCTAAACTATTATCATTGCTAGCTAGATCTGCGGCACGCTTCGCTTGATCATTTATTTCCTGCATTCCTTGACTATAATCAATCGTTACTGTTTGGTCGATATTCAAAGCAAGCGAAAGAGCGGCTCTTGCTCCAAGTAAGCCTAAAAATGCGCAAAGAATTAAAGTCGTCAATAATTGAATTCTAATGCTTTGCCGAACTTTTGTAATAGCAGTGACAATGAGCATTTTAAGTTTGTTTAGTAAGTATTTAAATGGCTTAATGATCTTTCTCAATTTTATAACCTACTCCCCATACGGTTTTAATATATTGAGGATTTCTTGGATTTGTCTCAATTCTTTCTCGAATTTTACGGATATGTACCATGACCGTATTTTCAGACTGTATAGCTTCTTCCTTCCAAACCCTTTCATAAATTTGCTCAGCACTCATGACCATTCCTTGATTTCTTGCGAGTAATTCAAGTACTGAAAACTCCCTAGGCGTAAGCTTCACTTTTTCATTGTTAACGATTACTTCATGCGTGGCAGTATTAATTCGCATATCGCCAATTTCTATCTCATTCTCGTCCATCATATCAAGTCGATTCATTTTGATGTATCTACGAAGCTGAGATTTTATTCGAGCAATTAGCTCTAAAGGGTTAAATGGCTTTGTTACATAGTCATCTGCTCCTAAAGTTAATCCAGTAATTTTATCCATATCTTGTGATTTTGCGGACAGCATAATAATTGGCATCTCGGCTATTTTCCTTACTTTCATACACATCTCAATACCATCCACATTTGGCATCATAATATCTAGGACAATTAAATGTACTTTATGCTTCTTTAAAAGATTAAGGCCTTCCTCTCCATCACTTGCTTCTAGTACATCAAAGCCTTCGTTTTTTAAATAAATAGCAATAAGATTTCTAATATCTTTTTCATCATCCACAATAAGAATTGTTTCTTTACTCATCTAATCCCACCAATTTCAAAATAGATTAAACTATCAAATGTGTTAACCAGGCGCATCACCATAACGTTGATTTCCGTTCCGACTGAGCGCTTTTTACCTGTTAAACTATTTCCTTTACAATAATTTCCGTTCCTAATTTTAACTATTTTTTTAATTTTCGTATATAAAAATAATAAAAACACCCTACAATAGCGACGAAAACCCCAAAATATATTCCATATCTCGTAGCTAGCGCAGAAATATATTCCATATGTTTTCCAAAGAACAAACCAAGTGTAAAGTAAATCAATGTCCAAACAAAACCTGTTGTGTAGGAATACATCGCATATTTTTTAAATGACATGTTATTCATACCCACTAAGTAAGGAATGATATGTCTTACGAATGGTATAAAATAGCTTACGACTAAAGCAAAATGCCCGTACCTATCTATTAGTTCTTTTGACTTCAATAAATGTTTAGCATTTTTCTTCTTCACCAATTTATCAAGTATTTTATGACCAAATACTTTACCTAGGATATAACCTAAAGAAAGTCCTGACACTACACCTAAATACGTTAATATAAATGCTTTAATCACACTCATTTTTTCTAATGATGATAGAAATCCACCACTCATAACGATCATCTCATCAGGAAGCGGCATACCCACGATTCCTAGCCATAAGCTAAAAAACAAAGCAAAATAACCATACTGCTCAATAAATGATAAAAGATCCTGTAACCCCATTAGCTAGCCCTCTTATTTCCTAGTTTACAGCTCAACACATAAGCTGGCGGAAGATTAACCCACACTTTTTCATGTGAAATGTTCTCAAAAAATTGTTGAATATAGGATTTTCTTATAAGCGAATATTGGAATGTAATAAATTCTCCATCCTCTAAGCAATCCTTTACATTATGTAAAATTCGTGATGAAACGGCTGGATTCAACGATGTAAAAGGTAACCCAGATACGACATAGTCAATTTTTTCGATATTTAATGCTGCCATATACATGCATAAATTCTCAGCTGATCCATGTATAACGATTACACTTGGCTCATGCTCAAATTGTTGACGGAGCCTTTCACAAAAAATCTCATTATATTCAATAAGAATTAGCTTTGTTGACTGCTCTTTTCTTTTCATTAACTCTTTCGTAAAAGAGCCTGTGCCTGGACCAAGTTCAACAATACATTGGGCTTTTTCAAAGCAAATCGTTTCAACCATTTTTTTTGCTAATTTTTTAGAACTAGGTGAAATTGCGCCTATATTTTTTGGATTTTTTATAAATTCAGTAAGAAACGTTATAAATTGCATTACATTTTTCTCCCCGCTCATGAGTAATATTTGAATGTTTTAAATATACCGAGCATTTCTTAAAGAATTGCGAGGGAATTTCTTAACTTTTTCTTAAGAGTCATAAAAGGTCACTAGTTCTAATAATATTTTCCTCAAGAAAATAGGCATACAATGGCTTCCAATGGAATAGAAACCTATATAGAAACATTTACGGAAAAATAAAGTGGGGTGTGAAAGGATGCTTAAAGTAAATGATGCAAAAGAAATGGTACTCAGAATTGTGCAACATGACCCATTATTTGTCGTAATACAAAATACGCCGCCTCTAGAAGAAACACTTTATAATGACGACTATTTAGCTCATATTGAGGAATCAAATTATTATTCTACTTCAGATGTCGCTGGTTGGTTTGAAATAACTGATGCGAAGCTTCGTTATTATATTAGACCATTTGAACAATATATTTTTGATAATGCTACGAATAGCCCAAACACCAATATTCGTTTGAACCTTCCTTCCATTTTAAGACTTCGTATGATATTACTGCTAAAGGATGAACACCGCGTCAAAGGTTTGAAGCTTTTACTTGGTCTTGATGATCATGCTCAACTCATTAACCATCAAATAACTGCAACAACTTTAGGTACTGATGATTTAACCAACAAAGTCGATGTTCTCGGAAACGTGCTACAGCAAATGATACAAACAGGACTCTTTAATATCTTTCCAACTGAAGAGCACGGAGCATTACAAGTAACGATTAATCAAGATTTTCTTGCGCAAAAATTTCAATTACTATCCTCCGAATCTAGTCTTCAAGTTGAAGAAATTCAAAAGGAAACAGCTGAACTTAAAGAAGAAAACGAAAATCTACAAAGGCAAATTTCAGAGCTGCAAGAGGATAGCGTAAAGGATATTGTCCAAAAAATTCGTGAGCGTCATATTGAAAATGAAATTGTGTCGACATTGCGGACAGAAGCATTACAGCAATTTTCTACGGAAAACAAGGTAAGTTTCTTTACAAAAATTTTCCGCTCCTCACAAATTGAGATGGAAAAAGAGCAATTTGTGTTGAGCTATATTTCGAAGCACCTGGAAGAACGTTTAGAGGTAGCACTGCATAATTATTATGGAAATTAAATACCTGTTCTTTAGAAATCACATGATTTTTTCCAAATCATCATTCTTTAAATACTTAAAAGCATTTGACCTAGAAGACATTTGATTCCAGTCAGAAGTTTTTCGTAAGAAAATAATGAGCCTCCTCAGGTAACGTGATGTTGGTCACGAAGGCGTTGTCATAGGAAGTGACAGTTACTTTTAATCCTACCTGAGGGGTCTCCCGAAAAACATTGTATCGGAAATTGTTTACTTCAACTACAGGACTCGTCACCCCTTCTGCATTTCTCCTTATTTTCGAAGAATATCACGATTTTTTCCTTCCCTCTCTCCCCTATCTGTTACACACAAGGCACCCCACCCTAAAATTCGATCATTCCCTAACCACTTTGAAAAAATATCCATCTCTTCAATTGACCACCATGGTCAACTCATATATAATCGTGTTTATAATAAACTGAAGGGAGAAAAAACTTGTATCGAACATTTCTTAATTTAGAGGTTGAAAAACAACATAAAATTATCAACTCTGCACTCAAAGAATTTTCCATCAATAATTACGATACCGCTTCAACAAATAAGATCATTAAAGATGCCAAAATTTCAAAAGGTATTTTATATCACTATTTTGGTAGTAAAAAAAATTTATATCTTTACTTATATGAATACGTTACAACGATTTTCATTGATGCAATCAATAGCCGCTTAGATTTAGAAGAGCCTGACATATTTAAACGCTATGAACAAATCATGAAAATAAAATTGGAATTAATTATGCAGTACCATACTTTATTTGATTTTCTTAAAAAGACGTATATCGAAACAAGTTTAGAAGTAAGAAGTGAGCTCGATCAATATAATGTAACTTTACAAAATAGTTCCTATGAAAGTGTGTTTGCAGGAATTGATTACGATTTGTTTCATAAAAATATAGATAGTAAAAAAGCAATAGATACCATTCGGTGGGTTACGGATGGAATAAGTGATCGATATGAAGAACAATTAAAAAGTAATGTAGATAACAGTGAGGCCTTTAACCAACTTTTAGAACAATGCATGGAGGAAGCAAACGATTATTTTCAATTTTTAAAGCAATTAGTATACAAAAACACAAAGAGGTGAATTGTATGACAATGATTGAGGTCAATAATTTGACTAAAAAATTTGGAGAATTTTATAGCATACAAAATGTGGACTTACAAATTAATAAAGGTGAGGTGTTCGGATTTTTAGGTCCCAATGGTGCAGGTAAATCCACAACAATCCGGCATTTGATGGGCTTTTTACAACCAACAGAAGGACGTTGTTTCATTAAAGGATTAGATTGCCGTCAATCTACGGCTGAAATACAAAAATTTATTGGCTATTTACCAGGTGAAATAGCTTTTATTGATAAAATGACGGGTCAACAATTTATTAAATTTATTGCGCAAATGCGAGGATTAAACGATTTAACAAGAGCACATGATCTCATGCAATACTTTGAATTAAATGCTACAGGGCTTATAAAAAAAATGTCAAAAGGGATGAAACAAAAAGTTGGCTTAGTTTGTGCGTTTATGCATAACCCTGAGATCGTCATTCTAGATGAACCAACAAGTGGCTTAGACCCTCTAATGCAAACAAAATTTATTGAATTTATTTTAGCTGAAAAAGAAAAAGGAACGACGATCTTCATGTCCTCTCATATGATTGAAGAAATCGAAAAAACTTGTGACCGTGTAGGCATAATTAATGCTGGGAAGATTGTTGCAACCGAAACAATTGCTGACTTAAAAAAACGCAAATCAAAAAAGTTTTTAATCGAATTTCACAACGGGCAGGAGCTATCTCGTTTCCTAGAAGAACCATTTAAAATTGAACAAATCGGGCCAACACAAGCCATTGTAAAAGTTCAAGGTAATGTCCAAACATTACTTCCAACATTATCAAACTATCAAATTATTGACCTTGATGTGATTTCTCAATCTCTTGAAGATATATTCATGCATTACTACGAAAAAGGAGGTACAGAATCATGAACTTTACTTTGCTAAAACATGAAATGCTAGCTACTGTAAAACTATTTAGTATTATACTCGCTGTATTAATGCTATATATCATTAGTATTGTCTATATGTATAACCCTGAAATGAGCAATACCCTTAAACAACTTACTGCAACGATGCCCGAAATGATGGCGGCTTTTGGTATGAGTAATATAGGTGATTCATTAATTGAGTTTCTATCTACCTATCTGTATGGATTTTTATTACTAATTCTTCCGTTAGTTTTCATGATCATGTTAGCAAATAAGCTCATAATGGGCTATATCGATAATGGTTCTATGGCATACTTAATTGCAACACCGAATACACGTTTTAAAATTGTCTTCACACAAACTTTCTTTCTAGTTGCTAGCATCTTTATACTTCTCTCGACGACAACTTTGGCTACAATTATATTTTCCGAGATTTTATTTCCAAATGAATTGGATATCACTGCTTTTCTGACATTAAATATCGGTCTTTTTTTCTTACACTTTGCCATTAGTGGCTACTGTTTTCTTGTTTCGTGCAGTAGCAAGGATTTAAGAACTTCTTACGCGTATAGTACCGGAGTGCCCATACTGTTTTACTTAATTGAGGCACTTGGCAATATGGGGGGCTCTTTAGAAAAGCTTCAGTACTTTACGATTTATTCGTTGTTTGACTCAGAAAAATTAATGGCTCAAGATAGCTCGTCCATTTGGATGCTAGGGGCATTATTTTTAATCGGGATGCTATGTTATATGTTGGCTATTCGTGTTTTTGTTAAAAGGGATTTGTATTTATAATGTAAAAATCTGCTTGCTTTCTCTGAACAAGCAGATTTTTATAGCTAATACACGTGAAACCTGTGTTAACATTCAATACTGCGTTAAATTACCAATAAATCGCAATAAACGAGAATGAATTGTTGCCAATTCCTCCACACTTACATCCTCATTTCCTCTGTCTAGCCATTCCTGAATAACCCCTAAAATTGCAGAAGCTAAAAAAGCCTTTAAATATTGCCGGAATTCCGAATCTTGTAATTCCTCTCCAATAACGGATAGTCTGTCTAATATTTGATTACTAAAGACTTCCTTCATCCTTTTGCTAAATGCTGGGCTTCCCTGCTCCCCTAAGATAACTCGAAAAGCTGTGGCATGCTCTTTAATGCATGTAATGACTTCAACAAATGGTTGATAAAGCTGCCCAGTTTTTAATATTTGGAAGGCTTCTAATGGTTGCACATGTTTAACATAACTTTCTAGTTCATTTAATAGCTCCTGCTGCAAATCCTCCATTACTTCAAACTTATCCTTATAATGTAAATAAAACGTTCCTCGATTAATGTTTGCAGTAGAAGCCAGATTTTTAACGGTTACTCGTTCAAAGCCTACCTCCTCTATTTGTATAATTAATGCATTTTTTATAGTTGACTTTGTTTCAAAATTCATCATTTTATGGATAGACATGTATACCCTCCGTTCTATTGACACTTTATACCAACTTGTTCATTGTAATTGCCAATATGCTAACGTAAAATTTCATTAGTATCAACACTGTGTTCAGTAAAGGAGAGGAAAATTTATGGAAGCTTTAGCCGTTTTCTTTTGTTTAGCCATTACCCTACACAATATTGAAGAAGCTATATGGTTACCTCAATGGTCAAAGCACGGTTCAAAGTTTCAAAAAGCTGTGACGCCAAATGAATTTCATTTCGCAGTGTTTGTGATTACAGCTTTAGCTTATTTATCGGCATTTTTCTTTATCTTTTTGCCCCAATCTAATTTTGCGAAATGGTTTTTCATTGGATTTTTAGGCGCGATGATGATCAATGCTATTTTTCCGCATCTTCTAGCAACATTAGTAATGAAAAAATATGCACCTGGACTTGTAACAGCATTACTACTTAATATTCCAATCAACTCCCTAATCATTCATAGGATGTTCGAGACTCATTTAATTGGATGGACAGAGCTAGTATTTTCAACGATTCTGGTAGGTTTAAGTTTGTTAACGCTTATTCCATTTCTGTTTAAGTTAGGCGGGATGATTACTCTTAACTCGAAAACGTAATCAATGAACACTTTTTGTTATTCTGTTTATTGTAATCGCTTAATCATTGCCTTACAATTTCAGTTATCAACACTGTGTTCAGTAAAAGGAGAGATGAATACATGGGAAACAACGCAATTTCACTAAACTCGATTGAAAAAAAGTTTCATCAAAAACAAGTAATTGCCCCGCTTTCCTTAGAAATTCCAAAGGGGCAACTTATTGGTTTACTTGGTCCCTCTGGCTGTGGGAAAACGACATTGATTAAAATGATTATGGGCATGATCAAACCGGATAACGGTAGTATTCATGTATTAGATTTAGTCGTTCCTCATAAGCAGTTGCTGATGGATATTGGCTATATGGCACAATCTGATGCACTGTATCTAGACTTAACAGGTCATGAAAACCTCCATTTTTTTGCAAAGCTATATCGATTATCGAAAAAGGAGCGAGCTGAACGTGTAAATTATGCTGCAAACCTTGTTCATTTAACGGATGATTTAAATAGTAAGGTGATGAATTATTCTGGAGGGATGAAACGGAGATTATCCCTTGCAATTGCCCTTATTCAAAATCCAAAGTTGTTAATTTTAGATGAACCAACTGTTGGTATTGATCCCGTATTGAAAAAAGAAATTTGGCAGGAGTTAATTCGTTTAAAAAACGATGAGCATAAAACCATTTTAGTAACGACACATGCAATGGATGAAGCAGAGCGCTGCGACCAGTTGGCTATGCTACGCAATGGCCGCATCATCGCACATGGAACACCACTTGATTTGAAAGCTCATTATCAAGCAAAAGATTTTGATGAAGTGTTTTTAAAGGCTGGAGGTGAAGCACTATGAGAATCAACGCAATTGTTACAAGAATTTTTCAGCAAATGGTTCGTGATAAACGTACACTTGCCTTATTATTTTTGGCACCACTTCTTGTACTTTCGCTAATGTATTTTGTTTTTAATAGTGATGAGCCTGAAGTAACACTAGTTGTTTCAAATGGTCCTGTACAGCTAATTGAAAAACTTGAGGCTGCAGATTTTCATGTCATCGAAAACAATGATTTTACTATTACCAACTTAAAAGAAGAAGAATATGATGGCTGGTTAGCTTTCGATCAAACTCAATTGAAGCTCACATTATTAAATGATGATCCATCTACAGCCAAAGCTTTAAAGATGAAGCTTTCTCAGGTTTTGCAGCCAGAGCAATCTTCAAAGATGAAGTTGACGACTGACTATGTATACGGCGATGAAAATACTGCTATTTTTGATATTTTTAGCCCGATGCTTATAGGTTTCTTTGTTTTCTTCTTCGTCTTTTTAATCACAGGTATAGCCTTGTTAAAAGAACGAACTTCAGGGACATTGGAACGTTTACTAGCTACGCCGATTAAACGTTCTGAAATTGTTGCTGGCTATATGATTGGTTATGGATCGTTTGCCTTACTTCAAACGACTATTATTGTTCTATTCGGGATTTATGTCCTGGATATCGTGCACGTTGGCTCCATCTGGCTCGTTCTACTAATCAATATTATCGTTGCGCTTGTTTCATTATCATTAGGAGCTCTCTTATCAAGCTTTGCTGCTTCAGAGTTTCAAATGATGCAATTTATCCCGCTTGTCATTGTACCGCAAATTTTCTTTTCAGGTATTTTCCCACTCGATAATATGGTTGAGTGGCTACAAAATATAGGTCGAATCATGCCATTATATTATGCAGCTGACGCGTTGAATGGGGTTATGTATAAAGGATATTCCTTTAGTGACATTTTACCGGACTTAGCAATTCTCGCTTCCTTCGCTCTTGTGTTTATTACATTAAATATTGTAAGTCTAAAAAAATATCGATCATTATAATCAAAAGGGTTCTGCTCAAAAATGGGCAGAACCTTTTTATTATAATAATACGAAACTTCAACATAAAATTTTATCTGTGCGAAAGTAAAGAATTAGTAACAACAGATGTACAATCAGCTGGAACTTAATAAGTCTATTCTGAGTAACCATAGCGTTCACTTTTAAAATGCATAAATTATATAAAAGTTCTACACTATTGCTGATTGGAGCGGAAGGCTACTCGACTCCCGCGGGAAAGCGAGACAGGCGAGACCCTGAGGCCAACACGATGTTGGTCACGAAGGCATTGTCACAGGACGTGACGTACTTAGCCTTCGTTCCTTTAGCGGAGGAAGCGGCTCGACGCTCGCCCACTGGAAAGCGAGTAGCCTGGAACGGAAATCAACCCCACGTATTGACGGCAGGTCACAAACACACAAAAATAGAAAATTACCCCAACTTTCTATTAGCAATAGAACTACTATTCATCTATACTAAATTTACAGTTATTGGTCGTGGACTTTGTACATCGTAAGTATACATATATAGAAATAACAGTGATTTAGAATAAGAATGCTTAAAAATAAAGGTGTGTAAAGATGAATACGATTATGGAAATCAAGAACATCTCTAAACAGTATAGAGGTAAGCAAATTTTAGAGAATGCTACATTTTCTATTTGTGCCAATCAAATAATAGCTCTTGTAGGAAAGAATGGGTCAGGTAAGAGTACCCTTCTAAAGATCATTGCAGAATTAGTCGATGCTGACAGTGGTTCTATTGTGAAACATCGACAATCATTAAAAATTGGATATGTGCCAGAAGTGACGCCTTCACATATTCTGTTTACACCTGAAGAATATCTTTATCATATGGGCAGCATTCGAGGTATGACCAAAAAACAACTACAGCAAAGAATAGATGACTTACTTGAATTATTTCACTTACAGGATGCACGGAATATCCGGATTGATAATTTTTCCAAAGGTATGAAGCAAAAGGTTATGATCATGCAGGCAATGCTTGAAGATACAGATCTGCTAATCTTAGATGAACCATTGTCAGGACTCGATCCTAAAGCACAGAGCGATTTAGAAGAAACCCTCTCTATTTTAAAGGACAGAGGGTTAAGTATCGTTTTAACCTGTCATGAAACAAAATTACTTCAACATCTAGTTGATACCGTCCTTGTTATTCAAAATAACAAGGTCATTCAAAGTGATTCAACACATAAGAGGATTACATCGAAAAATAAATTAATTTTTGAAATTTCAAGTGAGGAATTATTAGATAACCTATTACCTATTCTTGAAATTCAACAACAAAGTCTTTTAAACAACGGTTGTTTTGAGGTAATCACCTTTATTAAGGCACAGGATACAGACCCAGTATTATTAGAGCTACTACATAAAAAAGCCTCAATTAAACAATTAATCCCGATAAATGAAAAGGAGGAACAATTCTATACCCATTTTTAATGAGGAAGAATAGACGCCGACATGACTAGTTTATTACGCTATCAATTTATCAATTATTTAAGAACCTATAAATATGTTCCACCCTTTTCAATTTTCATTTTATGCCTTGTTGTAAACTATACCTTTGTCCCAAATCCAATTTTAGATAGCTATTCGTTTACAGCTATCATTCTCTTTTTTCTAATGGGATGGTTTACAATCACACTATTTCACGCAGAAGATGAAGAGCAAAAAGTAATTACCACGCTTCATGCAAAAAGCCGAAAACAGTACAATTTAGGGATTTTTATAATCTGTGGCCTAATCGGTTTAGGCTTAAGCTGTGTATCAGTAATCTACCCTACTCTAATCGGTGCCTTTGGAGAAGAGCCAAGATTTCTACATCAATTACTAGGAATCCTCTCACATTTTAGTTTATCTGTACTAGCCATTGCACTTTCAGCTATCTTTACAAGAGAACTCGTCAAAAACAATCAAAATACTTGGTGGGGTGTACTTAGCATCTTAATTGTTTCTGTTGTGATCGCTACCTTAAAAGAGTCGATTCTTCAGATAAAGGGACTGATTTGGCTGCTTCCACCTGTCCACCTGTCATTGGAAATAATGAGTTCAGAGGATTCTATTAAAACAATACCGAACAACTTTTATTGGCAATTTGCTTGGGTATTTATCTATGCAAGCCTAGTTATAGCGTTGTTCTTTCTCCTGTCAAATCGAAAAAGGAAATAAGATTTTTAAGTATGTAACGCTATTTTCCTCATTGGTCAAGATGTACTCTTGTCCGTACTAGCAATTTTATTTTTTACTGATAACGAAAATAATCGCCAAAACCTCACCTCGCATTTTGCTTGTTGACTAAAAAATGCCCCCGATCTACTTAGGTAGTGGGGGCAATCATTTTCGTATAAGGATTGTCATTAATCAAGCTAGTCTTTTAATTTATTCAATCCAACCTCCAGAACAGGTAAGGAGATAAAACAAACGATTTCAATAGATCACCCTATACAACGAAAATACTTTGCATTTCTCTCAAAAAAATGAATTCCTTTTTGTATCGAAAGGAATTCAACTTTTCATAACTTTACAACGATTTAATTATTTGATATCTGAGAAAAAATCTTCTTCAGAAAAGACTTCAATATTATTTCTTCTTAGCAATGCAGTCGTTACGCCTACGCCAACTAATTTTGTACCATTGAAATCTCCATTGTAAATCATTGCACTGCCACAGGATGGACTATGCTCTTTTAATATAACCTTAGTTGCACCTAGTTCAAGTGCTTTCTGTAATGTTGCATATGCACCTTTTAAATAAAGCTCCGTTACATCACTGCCAGATTTTTCAACCACTCTCGCTTTTCCAGCAAGTACGTCTTCACCATCTCCGCCAACTATTTCTGCTGGCTCACGAGGCGTCGAAAAACCGCCCATAAGTTCAGGGCACACAGTTACCGCCTTATTTTCTAACACAAGCTGTTGAATTCTTTCGTCTAAACTATCTGTTCCGTTATAGCGTACCTTTAATCCTGCTAAGCAGGAGCTTATTAAAATCATGTGCGCACCTCATTTTTTAGCAATTTCGTATAAGTATCACTATAACTCATTAGAAAATTCCGTCAACAGCTCTTACAATGACTTAAATTGCTTCCTTGCCCCTCTATTCATTTTTAATAAGCGATATTGATTCTTTTAAATGACTTTTATTATTTAAGTAGCACATTCATTTCACTGATTTGTGCTACTATTTCTTTATCTAGATTTTTTGAACTAGTAATACTATGCATGACAAAAACGAGAAGTTATCAAAAATGCAAATATGATTTATTAAAAAGCGGATTAATGGAGGAAGCATACTGACTGGGATCTACTAAATTCAGATGCTTGAAATTTTCGCTTTGCCATTTCAAAAGGAGGAAAAAGACTTGGTTGAATTTACAATCTGTTTTCTTAAAAAGGGTGACCAAATATTATTGCTAAATAGGGATTTTCCAGAATGGATGGGGGCTTGGAATGGTGTAGGGGGAAAGATTGAGAAAAATGAAACTCCACTGGCTGGTGCATTACGAGAAATTAAAGAAGAAACAGGCATTGCACTTCAGGATATTACATACAAAGGAAAAATAACGTGGACTGACGGCACCATCAACTTTGGCTGCATGTATGCCTTTATTGCGGCATTACCAGAATCCTATTCATATGTGACACCGATTAAAGTCGCAGAAGGTATTCTCGATTGGAAAGATCTCTCATGGATTTTCCACCCTCAAAATGTAGGAATAGCAGATCTTAAATATTACTTACCGAAAATGCTAGAAGAAACAAACAACTATGAATATATATTTACATATAAAGAAAGTAAATTGATTGACGTGACTACTACTCCATTAGCACAAACAATTATTGTTTAGATACAACAAGCCTCGTAAACGCGACTGTAACGTTTACGAGGCTTGGCTGTTATTTTCTTGGCTGTGCAAATCGCATTCTACACATCGACCAGTTAAATGATGTTTTTTGAATTTCATCATAAATATCCCATAAATTATCGACTACTCGCAATTCAACATTGCGCTTAAACAGTTCCTCAAATAAATTTTCCACTTCAAATTTAGCAATAGGAAATTGTGTTGTTTCACTTACATAGTAGCCAGCATTTTGATCTTGTAGTGTGAATCCATTACGATCAAATTCATATAAGTAAAGTTTCGTATTTTTCATCGTCTCAAACCACTTGCTTTCAATAACAATAACGTGTGAACATTGTGTCGATGCTATAAAAGCTCGTTTATCCTGTTCCGTAGTAGTAGCACCAATATGATAACAAACTCGGGGACAATCTCTTGGTGTTAAGAAATTAGGCAAGCATTTTTCGTTGATTGCCCATACTAGACCTTTTTCTGGATCTAAATCTAGTCGATCAGGTAATCGGGGATGAAACACTGTAATATCATTTTCCTCACTGACATGAAATATTCGCACATGTTTCCCTCCTTTATTTTCTTAATTTAAATACGATAAAATCTGCACAATGTAAATCTTCCTCGAATTGTGGATACTTTGTAAGCATCTCTTTTGAAGGCATCGGTTCGATAACGTCTTCTATCGTAAATCCTGCTTGAATAATTGCTTTCATATAGCTCGTTAATGTTCGATGATAAAAGACAATTTTTTCATCAGAATCTAGCGGAAGCTTTTGATCATATACGCCTTCATAAAAATATCGCTGAACTTTCCAATACTGTTGGTCAAGTTTTTCATTTCTGATCCATCCGCTATTAGGCGTAATAAAGCAAGGATGAAGAATCGAAAAGATGAATGTGCTATTTGGCTTTAACAGGCGATACATCTCACTCAAAGCTGCCTGATAATTCTCTAAATCTTGCAGAACCATATTGGAAACAATACAATCGAACTGTTCATCTGCTAAAAAATTTAGTTTTTCACAATTTCCATATTCATATTGTATAGTGACTTCCCCACGTGTTCTTGCCCTAGCAATTTCCAGCATATTTTCTGAATAATCAACAGCTGTGACAATAGCTCCTTTTTGAGCAAGTATTCTACTTAGATAACCTTCTCCGCATCCTGCATCTAATAGACTTTTCCCTTTCACCTCTTCCAATAATGAAAAAATAGCTGGGTTCAATAATACTTCACGGTGAATACCACCATGCTCATCATAGTCTGCTGTAAACCTTTCTGCATTTTGATTCCAGCGTCTAATCGCCTCTTCCGTTGTTACTGTTCTTTTCATTCTATTTCCTCATTTCTTTATAGAATCGTAACGTTACGTCTTTTGTGCACATCAATATTTTTTCATATATGTAAAAAAAGATATAGACTTATATTTTATTTTTTTATATCATGTAGATAGAGGCACGCCATCTTTAGGTAAATATTCAAGCCAGAAATCCTGATTGGATTTCTGGCTTTTCTAATTTAAGGACTAGATTGAGTTTTGATAGGCAATGCATGATCTAAAGTCGCCTGTCGTTTAACAGTAATCCATCTTCCACATACCATCACAATCAATGCAAAAAATACAATGACTCCCGCAAAGATAAGCGCTGCCTTATAGCTATTATAAACGGCCACAAGCTGACCAGCGATGATAGGACCAATAATTTGTCCAAATGCATAAAACGTTGTTAACAATGATACTACTGGACCGCTTTGCGTTGGGAATAGCTGACGTGCATAAGATGTTGTTAACGTCACAATTCCTACAAATGTTAAGCCGAATAAAAAGGACGATAATAATACGCTCCATGCTGTTTGTGAAAATACTGGTAACAAGATACCTAAAACTTGCAATATGTATGCCACAAACAAAATTTTAATTGCTGAGAATTTCTCTAATAATACAGTCCAAACAGGTGCTGACGGTATGGCCGCTACCCCAACAATGACCCAGCTATACGAAGAGTACTCTTGCAGTGAAGGAATATTATGAATGATATCCACTAAAAAAGTACCTGTGATAATATAGCCTAACCCCTCTAAGCCATATGCGACAATCAGCCATGGCATAAAGCCCGTTGTCATTTTTGCATCAGAGGATTTTGCGGTCCTCACACTATCCTGTACATCCAAATCTCTCCAAAGTATAAATGTCATCACTAAAAACACAGCAGATAAAACCCCTAAGCCGATCCATGTACCTTGCCAAGCAAAACGCGCTTCAAAAGCAGGTACGAATAAACCTGAAATAGCAATTCCTAATCCAATACCACCAAATAAATAGCCTGACCATCGTGTAAGGGAATGCTTAGCTAAATAATCCATAATAATGCTCGATGTTAAGACAAAAATAAGTCCCCCTGTGATGCCTGCAATCAGACGAAGTGCAAGCCAAACACTATATATTTCAATGATTCCCATAAGAACAATAGAAAGGACATTCAAAATAACACTTAACAATAAAAAGTTCTTTTTTTGGCGATTGATAAATCCTGCCCACAACGCGCCAATAAAATAGCCAATATAATTACTTGATGCCAAAAATCCTGCAACTTCAAACGAAAACCCGACATCATTACGCATAAATGGCAAAATTGGTGTGAATGCAAATCGGCTAATCCCCATTGCCACTACAAGTAATAGCACCCCTCCAAATAAAATTCCAACATGCTGTCGATTCATCTCGTCCCCACCCCCTAAAAACTTTTTGTAATTAAAAGGATACAGAGGGAAAATTAATAAATCTAATATATAATTTATATAAAAGGATAAAAATTTTTTATAAAAGGTGGATACTTAATGAATTTACATGCTCTTAGATTATTCACAAAAGTAGCTGAACTCAAAAGTGTTTCAAAGGCAGCACAAGCTCTAATGATTAGTCAGCCTGCCGTTACCATTCAAATTAAAAATTTAGAAAAAGAACTAGACTTAACTCTTTTAGAATCGAAAGGTAGAGGAATTACCTTAACACAAAATGGGGAGTTTTTATTTCAACAGGCTCAGCGATTATTTGATTTAGAATTGGATATTGAACACAAATTAGAGCAATTAAAAAACACCGGTAATGAAGAATTACAAATTGCTTCTACCCATGTTCCATCCCATTTTTTATTACCGAAATGGCTCGCAAAATATAAGCATGCCTATCCGGCAACTAATATCCACATAAAATCGGCTAATTCCCAACAAGTTATTGAAGAATTACTTCACTATAAGGCTGATATTGCTTTTATCGTAAAAGAGGACGGTCATCATCCAGATATTAATTATCAATTCCTCATGAATCTCGATTATTGGTTTATCGTCCCATATGGACATCCGTTGGCAGATCAAAAAGTGACTTTAGCGGAATTAATGCAAGAGCCATTTGTTTCACGAGAAGATGGTAGCTCTACAAAAGAATATTTAAACGCTTTATGTAAGGTGCATAAAATCCCACCACCAAGAGTAGGGCTGCAACTGGATGGTATCAATGAATCAATTCACGCCATTGCTGCTGGATATGGTACGATGCTAGCCCCATCCATAGCATCTTCCAGCTTTATTCAACGGCAGCAAGTAGCCCGAGTTTTTATAAAAGACATCGACATTCAGCGTCCTATTTATCTATGCACACGGAAAAATGAACAAAATACCTCCTCGACCTTTAATACTTTTATTAACATCGTAAATGACTCCATTTCATAACAGTCATTTTTTAAAGCTTGAACTACACAAAATTTGTACAACAACGAATTGAAGTGTAGTCTTTTTTTGCAAAAATTTGTAACTAACTATATCTCAATTGCTCATTACCAAAAGTTAGGTATTAAATTTGTTAAAACGTATGCTTTGTATATAAGTTGATTGGAGCGGAAACTGGGCGATTCCTCGGGGGTCATCAACAGAAGAACGAAGGCTAAGTGCATCATGTCCTAGGTGACCAACATCCTTTTGGACCAAGCGGCTCATCGGGCGCCCCCAGGAAGCTTTGCTCTGTGCGAAAGCGAAGCGACAGCAACGATGTTTTATCTGCGCGAAAGCGACAAAGCGCCCAGTCGGAACAGAAATCAACCACACATTACAGCGATTAGCTCAACACTTGTTAAAGCTGTAAAAAAATAGTTAAATCTATTTAAAAAGCCTATAACAGCCCCATTAATATTCGTTTTTATATAGACTAAACAGTTTTAATGACCTATAATAATCCATACATACATCAATACACGAACATTAAGGTGGTTTTTATGACTGATTATACGTTAATTTTCAAGGGGACAGCTTTTTCAAGTAAGTCTCCTACTGAAGTACAAATTTTAAAGGATCATCTATTCTTCATTAATGCTGACGGGATGATTGAAAAGGCTGTAGCTCCTGAGCAAGCAGACTATCAAAATCTACTAACTACATATCAACATCAAGAAAATTTCCATCAATTAGCTGACGGTCAATATTTCTTACCAGGCTTTGTCGATTTGCATGTACATGCACCGCAATGGGCACAAGCTGGAACTGCATTAGATATTCCACTTTATGACTGGCTAAATACATACACATTCCCTATCGAATCAAAATTCTCCGATTTAGAGTTTGCACAAGAGGTCTATGGAGATTTAGTAAGCACGCTTCTTGCAAATGGAACTACTACATCACTTTATTTTGCCACTGTCCATAAAGAAGCAAGCCTACTATTAGCGAAAATTTGTGCTGAAAAAGGACAACGAGGTCTAGTTGGGAAAGTTGTGATGGATGATCCTGAACAAAATCCAGACTATTATCGCGATGCAACTACGCAAACTGCATTAAAAGATACAGAAGAATTTATTGTAGCTGTAAAAGAATTAGCAAAATCAACGAAACAAGGTGTTTATCCAGTTGTAACACCACGCTTTATCCCAAGCTGTACAGACGATGCTTTAAAAGGTTTGGGAGAGTTAGCTGCTAAATACGATACACATATCCAGTCACACTGTAGTGAAAGTGATTGGGAGCATGGCTACGTAAAGGAACGATTTAAGAAAAATGATGCCTTTGCCTTACATGATTTTGGTCTACTGGGCGATAAATCTGTGATGGCACATTGTAATTTTTTAAATGATGACGATGCCCAGTTATTTGCTGAAACAGGCACAGCAATTGGTCATTGTCCAATTTCCAATGCTTATTTTGCAAATAGTGTCATTCCAATTGCCCACTTCCATGCAAAAGGCGTTGATATCGGATTAGGATCAGATATTTCAGGCGGTTTCTCCCCTAGCCTATTCGATAATGCTAGACAAGCAGTCATGTCATCTAGAATGCTAGAAGACGGTGTCGATCCATCTCTTTCTGCTGAAAAACGCGGTGTCCCAAATTCACGTATCACGATTAATGAAGCATTTTATTTAGCAACAGCAGGGGGCGGAGAAAGCTTGAGCCTACCAATTGGTCGATTACAAGAAAACTACACGTGGGATGTACAAATCATCGATACTAACCTACCATCTGCAAAACTTCCTATATTTGATAGCAAGGAAGATTTACAGGATATCTTCCAAAAAATTATGTATCTTGTGTGCCCAGAAAATATCCGTGAAGTTTGGGTACAAGGAAATAAGGTTCACGCTAGAGCATAAATAAAAATTCTAAAATTACAATTTTGAGGTGTACATCTTAGTGGAAACGCAACAGAACAAATTAGCTAACGATAAAATGAAAACTCAGCAATTAACAGTTTTACCAGATGAAAAGGTGTCATTCGGTCAATCAGCCTTACTTGGTTTACAGCACGTTATGGCAATGGACGTCTATGTAGTACCTTTCTTAATTGCCATGTTAATCGGTTTACAATCAGGTCAATCAAGCGCATTGATTCAATCGACATTTATTGCGGCAGGGATCGCAACGATTATCCAAACTCATTTTTGTATGAAGCTACCGATAGCACAAGGTCCTTCATATGTTCCTCTTGGGGCCATTGTAGGTATTTATGCTACAAGTGGTGGTGGAAATCTTGGCTGGAGCACTGTGCTAGGAGCAAGCTTAATCGGCGCCATTTTAGTCATTATTTTAGGTTATACAGGTATATTCAATAAAATCGTCAATACTTTCATTCCTCCACTTGTCGGAGGGACAATTATCTTTGTTGTCGGTCTTTCATTAATGCCTGTAGGTTTAAGTAATAACATTTTTAACGCAGCGGGTGCATCTATTAACCAAAACATTTATTTGGCTCTCATTTCAGCTACCGTTCTTATTGTTTGCGTTATGCTAGGTGCAGTCTTTCATAAAAAAGGTCGCGTATTTCGTATCACTTCCGTAATCATTGCTTTAATCGCAGGTAGTATTGCCGCGAATATTATGGGTGTCTTAGATTTATCAGCGGTATCACAAGCAAAATGGTTTAGTATGCCTCAAATTCCATTTGCAGATTTCGGCTTTACGTTCAATTTTTCAGCCATCATTACAATGGTTATTATTTATATCGTCTTAATGGCAGAAACAACAGGTACATGGTTTGCAGTGAGTAACGTCATCGACAAACCATTAACAGATAAACAAATTAATCGAGGCGTTATCGGGGAAGGAATTGGCTGTTTCATTGCTTCCTTACTAGGCTCAACTCCTGTCACTGGCTATTCAACAAATGCAGGTGTGATATCGATCACAGGTATCGCAAGTCGCCGTGTTTTTATTGCTGCAGGTTTTTGGTTTGTGTTATTCGGCTTCTCTGGTAAATTAGCTGCTCTTATTTCTGCAATTCCATCAGCAGTTATCGGTGGTGTATTCGTTATCGTTTGTGGCATTATTGCGATCAGTGGTTTACAAGTAATGAAAAATGAACACATTGGTGAAAAGGAAATGTATGTAATCGCAATACCAGTGATTTTAACATTAGCCCTAACATTACTTCCTAAAGATTTCTTATACTCATTACCAACAACAGTTCAATATTTATTCGGCTCTCCAATAGCAACTGCTGCTATAGTAGCCATCGTTTTAAATAAAATATTACCTAGTGTGAAATAGCTTTTAAACTCGATGCACAACTCTCCTATTTTTATAAGAAGAGTTGTGCATTTTCTTAATTATGATGCTTTGCAAACCAACATCCCCTTAGCAACTTAAAATTAGGTATAATTCATTATAATTGACGTTTTAAAATAATAGTCCATTATAAGCAAGGAGGTAGAAAGTTGATAAACATTTTGGTACTAGATGATCACGAGGCCATTGGTGAAGGTATAAAATTATTATTAGAACAAGAAGGCGATCTCCATGTTACTGTAGTAAATTCTGGTGAAGAAACGTTGAATATCCTCTTACAGCAAACATTCGATATGTTTTTATTTGACGTAAATATGCATTTTTTAAATGATTTAGAATTACTAAAAAGAGTGCAACAATTGAATCCTGAAGTAATCAAAATTATCTACACGGGCTATAATATTGAACCTTTTTTCAATGTATTAGTAGAATCAGGTGTTTCTAGCTTTGTTAGTAAAACAGTCTCTACGGAAAATCTTATTGCGGCAATACGCTCCGCTCTAGATGGGAATGCCATAATCCCAGTGAAGTTATTACGACAATTAAAAATAGTAGAAAGCCAAAAGAATAAAATGGAAATAATGAATCAGTTAATTCAATATGACCTCAAAAAAAATGAACTAGCAGTGCTTCAATTAGTGGCTGTTGGAAAAACAAATAAAGAAATAGCAGAAAATTTATTTGTCAGTTTACGCACAGTCGAATATCGTTTAACAAAGATTTTCAAAAAACTACAAGTACATTCAAGAAAAGAAGCTGTTGAAAAAATTATAAAAATAGGATTGCTATAAAAGGTAAATTATCTAATGATCAGGTGTCTTTTCTATTTATAAAGCCGCAAAAAACACAGTGCTAACCGATAACAATATTGTGGCCGTATTGTGGTTTATTTGTGGTCATGAAGATATGATAGCATGATAGAATAAAACATAAGATATTGGTAAATATTTTAAATTTAAGTTTACATTAATATCTAATTTCACTAGTGACAACGAGTTAAATAGAGATTAGAAACCTTCCTTAAAAAGACAGAAAATTCCGTTTTTATACAACGCTAGTAATGTTAAATATAGTATAGAAGGTTAATAGAAATCCCGTCTTATAAGCAGCACATGTAATTTTATTTAAAAAACGGAGGTGAGGCTACATCAAAGAACATAAGTTACAATTCACAACTTGGTTTGTAGTGATAGGGGCTATGTTGATTGGTGGGTTTTTAGGGAGCTATGTAATTGGTACAGAAACAGGGCATTTTAGATTTGAAGTAGTGTTACCGATAGTTCTAGGTGCAATTTTTGCATTCATCATATTTATGGTTTTATCTAGGGTCAAACATAAAAGGGAAGGTAATGTCCCTGAATATGATGAGCGTAATATAGTCTTAATTCAAAAATATTTAATTGTAGCTCTTTACATGATCTTAATCTTAAGTGGTATATTTTTAATTTGTTTATATGCTATGGGAATAAAGTCTATTGAAACTAATCTACTTCTAATATACTTATTCTGTATATATTTGTTGTTAGGAATAGGGACTTTAATAACCAAAAAAATTTAAGAAGATAGATATTCAATTAAAAATGATTTTTCATTGAAATATGGCGTTTACCTTTAGTAAAAACTTTAGGAGGAGAGAATAATATGAGGAATTTAGTAAACCATGATAAAATTAAGAAAAATATACTTTTATTGCTTTCGTTTTTATTAATTGTTATGTCTCTTTCTTTTAATAGTATAGATGCAAAAGCTGCGATGTGTGAGAAAGATAGGAAATGTTTAGAAGCTCCTACTTCAAATGTGACAGATAAAGAATTCAAAAATATTTTAAAGGAAGTAAAAACGACTGCTGATTATAAGGAATTAGCTAAAACCACTGCTATTAACCAATTAAATAGGTTGCACAGGGGCTACATTAACAATTTGTGGATAGTAAATCGTTTACTGCTTAAAGGTGCTAGCACAGCTTCACACAGACAGTTCACGGACGTACTTACAAATTAGTAGATACTTAAAAGCAACACTATGGAAACCGGCACGTATTTGGCTTCGGAAAATCGAAGGAAATACGGTTCCATAAGGATTTCGAACTGTCAGTTGACCCAGTTAAAAGATATGTCGTAATATTTTTCATAGTTTATGCATTACTTGACATTAAAAATTTGTATACCCTTATTTCACAGAGAGAGTAGTGTGAACTACTCTCTTATTTCTGAATAAAGTTAGTTGATACTTAATACAGTAGAACGTTATATCTATCCCCAATATGCCAAAGAACGTTTCTTCATCGCTTCTCGGTATTGTTCTGTTGAAATTGGCAATGCTTTATTTGTTTGGTAATCCATAATAACCCCATATTTTCGAACAACATCCATTTGATTAATTTCACCTTTGTTGTACATATGTTCAACTTCTATCGGATCTGTCCCCAGCCATCTATGACGATTTTTGCGAATATAATCACGTTCTTTTAATGTAGCAGCCATATCAATTTCGAAAGCATCCAAATCGCGGTCAATTTCATGGATGATTACACCATAATCAAGCTTCGCACGTTCAATCGAAACATATTCATCAATAACGTCCTCTAAAACAGCTTTGACATCTCGTGCTAATGGGTCGCCTAAACCGCCTCCTCCAGCTGAAGGACGTGTAAAGGTATCGCCTTTCTTTAATTCAATATTGGAGAAAATCGTGCCTAAAAATTCTTCACTCTCTTTGTTTGGATTTAAAATAGCCCCTTGTGCGATAGAAGGTAAGCCGCCCATAATCCCCCATGTAATAGAGCGAGAACGATCACAGCAATAGGACATCACGGTTTGATTGACATCTGTTAAAATACCGCCCTTTTCTACACCACAACCACCACGATATTTCCCAGGACCTGCAGAATCTATAATAATTTCATGCTTTGTTGTAACAACTGGTGACAAACGCTCTTGCCCCTCACATGGCTGAACACTCAATCCTACTCCGAACACTGGTGACGTTGTATTCGCACCATCGCGGTCAATACGTCCACCATGACCACCCGCCATCCAGTCATACCACATAAAATATTCACTACTATCTCGTCGTTGATCATAACCGCCTATTAGTAAATACTCTAAATTAAATGAACATGCGATAGCGCGTTCCGGCATAATATTTGACCATAATTCGAAGCAGGCATTCATAATTTTTTCAAATGCGCCTGAACAATAGCCAGAGACAGCCACTGGGCTAGGTGCGTTGACGACAGAGTTTTCAGGAAGAAATATTTTCACAACACGATAAAACCCCGAGTTAAGCGGAATATCTGGGAAAAATGTTTTGGTTCCTGCATAGGTACCAGAAAGTGCTGAGCCAAAGCCCGCATTTAAAAAACAACTGATATAAGGATGTGAATCGCTTAAATCATAAGCTATTTCATCCTCCGTAATAGTCATTTTCACACGAATTGGGATGAGGCCATCTCCTAATTGTGGGTCCATATCGATATAGTCCACTGTCTCCCATTGTCCTTTAGGTAAAGCTTTAATTTTCGCTCTCATTAATCGTTCAACGTAATTTTGGACTTCTTCAAAAGCTGTTAGCACCGTGTGAATACCGTACTTCTCAATCATTTCCTTGAGTTGCTTCTCTCCCACTTTCGCCGCTTCAACTTGAGAACGTAAATCTCCTATACGTTCTTCCGGAATACGCATGTTCATGACAATAATTTTCACAACATCTGTTAAATATTGACCTTTACTATAAATACGGACAGGTGGGATACGTAGTCCTTCCCCGTAATGTTCCTTTGCTGTGATATCAAAAGAACCTGGGTTAGAACCGCCGACATCCGCCCAGTGCCCATTTGTTTGCATCAGTGCAATCAGTTTGTCATCATGGAACACTGGTAAAATTACACGTACATCACTGAAATGCGTTCCTCCACGATAAGGATCATTTACTAAAAATACGTCTCCTGGATGAATATCATCAGCGAAATCTTCTAATACCGCCTTTGCAGTTAAATGCAATGTCCCTACGTGTACGGAAATATCTTGTGTTCCTTGCATCACCGTATTGCCCTGTGCATCGCATAATGCACAACTGAAGTCTCGATTATAAATAACAAACGAGTAGCACGTACGCAGCATTTGTTCAGCCATTTGATCGACTAAGTTCACAAAGCCGTTTTTTAACACTTCAAATGTTACCGGGTCGAGATTTTGAACCTTATCATTTGTCTCCAATTTCGTAGTACTCATAGCCTGATTCCTCCTTATCGCGTATTAGTTTACCGTAATAATGATATTTTTATAGGTATCTACTTCCGCTGTAAACCCTGGTGGAATAACAGTCGTCGTATCCAGCTGATCGATAATGGCTGGACCCTCAAATTGCGTATGAACTGGTATTTTATCGCGATGATATACGTTCGTTTCAATATATTTACCTTCAAAATAAACAGGACGTGTTTCTTTGAAAGCATTTTCAAGCGAACCTTCAGGAGCATACTGCGGGAAATTAGGCTTAGGAACTGTTCCTATAGCCGTGACACGTAGACCAAAAATCTCTACAGCTTGGCCCTTATCGGAAAATGCAAATTCTCTTTCATGTTCTTGATGGAATGCTTCCAAAATTGCATCTAAGGAAGTTATTTGATCGGATACGAGAACGGCTAGAGATCGCCATTGTCCTTTATAACGAAGATCTATAAAATTCGTTAATGACGATGAATTTTCTGCTATTCCTTCCTCTTCTAATAACGCTCTTGCCTCTTCTCGCAATTCACTAAATTGTTTTGTCAGTTCCTCTACATTTACTTCATCAAGTTTTTTCACGTATGTTTTAGATATATCGTGGCGTACATCTACAAGTAGGCATCCCATTGCTGCTGCCACACCTGGATGAGTAGGAATAATGACTTTTGGAATGTTCAAATCTTTCGCCAAATATGCACCATGTAATGGCCCTGCACCACCAAAAGCTACGAGTGCGAAATCTCGTGGATCATAGCCTCTCCGTACTGATATTAATCGAACTGCATCACTCATATTGGCATTTGCAACTTCTATAATGGCACTTGCCGCTTCCTCAACTGATTGATCGAATGCATTTGCGATTTTTTTCACGGCGTCACTTGCTGCTTCTTTGTTTAACTGCATCGTACCATCCAACAAATCCACACCTAGACGTCCTAACACTAAATTCGCATCTGAGTTAGTTGGTTCAGTGCCTCCTCGGCCATAGCATGCTGGACCTGGTACTGCCCCTGCACTTTGTGGTCCATTGCGTAAAGAACCGCCTTCATCTTTCCATGCGAGACTACCTCCACCGGCTCCTATTGTTAATATTTCAATGCTTGGGAAACCAATTGGATAGCCATATTCTATAGACCAGTCCTTTGTGATCCGTATATCACCCTTATACATCAGCGAAATATCAGTACTTGTACCACCCATATCTAAGCCGATTGCATTGTCAAACCCGCACAACTTTGCGATATGCTTACTTGCAATTGCTCCAGCAGCTATCCCAGAACTTGCTAATCTAGCTGCATAACGGGGCACTGTACTTGAAGTCATAACACCGCCACCAGAGTGTAAAACTAATATTTCATCGTCATAGCCTTTTTTCTGCATTTCATTGCTTAACTTACTAATGTAGTTACTCATAATTGGTCCAAGAACAGCATTGATAATCGTTGTACTCATACGCTCATGCTCAAAAATTTCTGGTAGCACCTCGCTTGAAATACAAACATAGACATCCGGTAGTTCCTCTTTTAGAATTTTTTTAACGCTTGCCTCATTTTCCCCGTTCACATAGGCATTGAGGAAACACACTGCAATAGATTCTGTTCCTCGACGTTTTAATTTTTTGGCTAATAAACGAACTTCCTCTTCATCTATGGCTTGAAGAATATTTCCTTCATAATCTATGCGTTCTGTCACTTCAAATCGATCACGTCGTTGAATATAGGGCCTCGCAGTATCCTTATACGTATCCCATATATCTTCTTTTGTCCCTCGGCGAATTTCGATGACATCTCTAAAGCCTTTTGTCGTAATAAGAGCTGTCTTTGGCAGCTTGCGCTCAATTAACGCATTCGTTCCAACCGTTGTGCCATGAGAAAAAATTTTAATATCTTTTCCATTCAATCCCGCTTTTTCTATTCCATTTAAAATTCCCTGCTCTGGGTTTGAAGGTGTGGATGAGGTCTTTGTTACAAATACTTCTCCTGTTTCTTCATTAAAAACAAATACATCTGTAAACGTTCCACCAACATCAATTGCTAAACGACTTTGTGTCATAGCTCTACCTTCTTTCGTTTAATAGATTTCCTAAACGTATTTTTGTATGAAATGAATGCCTCAAGCGAATGTCACAGATTTTTTAAAATTATTGCGTAGGTTTCGAGAAAAATCTGTAATCATTACACCGAGGCATACAAGGTATATGTTGTGATTTATTCAATCACTTGCTTAGATATTAAGTTTTTCTACTCGCTTTTTGTGCCGATTGAAATCGTTTTGAATATTGTAAAGAACTCTTTTGCTGCTTGCCCTTGCTCACGGGCACCGGTACTTGAATTTTTCATTCCTCCAAACGGCGCTTGTGGCTCAGCACCACCAGTTTCATCGTTAACCTGTACAAGTCCAACTTCACTGCGGTTAATAAAATCAAAGGCTTTTGGAATGTTATTTGTATAAATAGAAGCGCTCAATCCAAAATCGGAATCATTCGATAATCGAATCGCTTCTTCATAATCTTTTACCTTGATGACAGCTAACACTGGTCCAAAAATCTCTTCATGGGCAATCGACATCTCATGTGTCACATTCGTAAAAATGGTCGGATCTATATAGTATCCTTCTACCATACCTTTTGTAGGACCACCGCCAAATACAAGCTCTGCTCCATCTGATTTAGCTTTTTCGATGGCCGTTAATATAGATTCATACTGCCCCTTGGATGACACAGGTCCCATCGTGACACCAACTTCGATTTTTTTAGCTTCTTCAATTAACTGCTCCAACACCTGTTCATAAACCGCTTCCTCGATGTACACTCGACTAGTCGCTGTACAACGCTGTCCAGTCTGCTTCATCGCACCTTCAATCGTTAATTTTGCAGCTTGATTGATATTGGCATCAGCTAAAATGATCGCTGCATTTTTGCCCCCAAGCTCGAGCTGAACTTTTTTATTAGTTGATCCAGCAGTATCTAAAATACTTTGCCCGACACTATTAGAGCCTGTAAATGTAATCGCCTTTACTTCAGGTGCCTCTAATAAAACTTGCCCTACCTTTGAACCACGGCCTTGCACTACATTCAATATATTTTCTGGTAAACCTGCTTGAAGAAATAATTCTCCTATTAATGCTCCAGTTAAGGCTGTTTCAATAGAAGGCTTCCAAACAACTGTATTGCCGTACACTAATGCTGGCGCTATTTTCCATAACGGAATAGCAACAGGGAAATTCCAAGGTGTTATAGCTGCGACAACACCAAGTGGTACGCGCATTGTATATAATAGTTTTGCTTCATTCGCAGAGGGTAGGACTTCACCTGTAGCGCGCATCCCCTCTTGGGCAAAATACCGCAAAATGGAAGCACCACGTTTAACTTCACCAAGCATTTCATTTTTCGTTTTACCCATTTCACTCGAAGCTATTTCAGCTACTTTATCTATATTTTTCTCAAGTAACTCAGCTGTCACACGTAAAATCTCTCCACGTGCTACAGAAGACGTATTTTTCCAACCTTCAAACGCTTCCTGAGCGGCAACGATAACTTCTTTCGTTTCATCTATTGTTATAAGCTCGACTTGACCAATACATTGGGATGGTCTCGCTGGATTAAATTGTTCTCGTATTTCTCTAACGATGGTTGTCATAGAACTCCTCCTTCAAATAATGATCGTCAATACATTAGTACTCAAACTTCTTTTTCAACAATTGTTTTACGTATATGCTCAAATGTCTCGTCTAAAATACGTAACATTTCATCTAGCTCTACTTTTGATAGAATGAGAGGTGGAGAAAAAACAACTGTATCTTGATCATACGTGACCGTTCGTAGGATTAACCCTCGTTTCATCGTTTCTTGTACAAAAATCGGACTAAGAGCCGTTTCAAACAATTCACCCGTCTCACGGCTCTTCACTAATTCAATGGCTCCAAGTAAGCCAAGGGTACGCACTCGCCCGATAAAGCTATATTTTTCTTGCAGCGCTTGGAATCCTTTTAACATGGCCACCCCCATGTTTGCCGCATTTTCAACAAGATTTTCATTCTCAATAATGTCTATATTTTTCAACCCAACCTGACATGCAAGCGCATGACCGCTGTAAGTATATCCGTGCATTAATGTTCCTTTAGAAAGTTCGCAATAATCTTGATGAAGCTTTTCGGATATCGCCACACCACCAAGCTGAACATAGCCACTCGATACTCCTTTAGCAAATGACATCATATCTGGCACTACGCCATAATGTTCCATACCAAAAAATTTACCTGTACGACCAAACCCGGTAATGACTTCATCTGCAATGAATAAAATACCGTACTCATCACAAATTTTTCGTACCTCTTTAAAGTAATCTTTTTGTGGAATATTAACCCCACCTGCACCTTGCACAGGCTCAGAAATAAATGCAGCAACAGTCTCAGGACCTAACGCTTCAATAGTTTCACGTAAATTCCGTACGGATTCGCTGTATACATAGTGGAAATCAGGAGCGTGTGAATTAGTAAAGTCACGAAACGCTTGTAAGCCTGTCGCACTTGTAGCACCCATAGCTACACCATGGTATGAATGGGTACGTGAAATAATCTTTTGGCGCTCTGGCTGTCCTTTTAGTAACCAGTAATGTCGTGCTAATTTAATCGCTGTATCGTTCGACTCTGAGCCGCCTGAAGTGAAAAATACAGTGTTTAAGTCTCCCGGAGTTAAAGAAGCAATTTTCGCCGCTAAACGAATGGCTGGTTCATTGCTGAACGTTGCAAAACAGGAACTAAATGCTAATGTAGACATTTGCTCCTTCGCAACTTCGGCAATTTCTTTACGACCATGCCCAACATTTACATTCCATAAAGAAGACATCCCATCAATGTAGATATTCCCTTCTATATCTTTTAAATAAATGCCATTCCCTTCTGTAAAAATGGCTGCTGGACCTTGTGTTTGCTGTTGCTCAATCGACGTTGTTGGATGTAGAAAATGCTTTTGATCTAACGTTTTTAATTCTTCTTTTAGTTGAATTGTCATAAATACCAACCTCTTTTCGTTTATAATTTCATTCACTTTTTTAATAGCAATTCTCGTGCCATCTAATGAAAAAATTCTTTTAACGAAAAAAATATTGCTACATTTTTATAACGTGTGGTTGATTTCCGTTCCGGCTGGGCGCTTTGTCGTTGCTGTCGTTTCACTTTCGCACAGATAAAACAATGCTGTCGCTTCGCTTTCGCACAGAGCAAAGCTTCCTGGGGGCGTCCGATGAGCCGCTTCACTCGCTAAAGGAACGAAGGCTAAGTTCGTCACGTCCTGTGACAATGCCTTCGTGACCAACATCGTGTTGGCCTCAGGGTCTCATCTGTGACGCTGATCCCCAAGGGGCGTCCAGCCTCCACTCCAATCAACTTATATTATTGGCATACGTTTTAACAAATACCATTCCTATCTTTGGGTGATAGATTAAAAAATTACAACACATCTTTTGTTGCTTCGCAAAACTGCAACAAAATGAAAAAGAGACGCTTTCTTTGTTTGAAAATGTCCCTTTCTTCTAAACAATTAACATATTAATGATGCATTTCATCATTTTCTTTTGTATTGATTAGTGAGGATTGCGATATTACAGCTTATTTTGCATTAATGAAATTTTGATGCAAAAGTACATCGCTAGTCCTTATATGAAATTTGTCGCGTTAATTGGAACTTTTGAATTTTACGTACCAATGTTGACTGATCACAGCCAAGTGATTTGGCCGCTTGTCTTATACTTGGATATTTAGATAAAGCTTCCTTAATAATTTGTTTTTCAAACGCGGCTACTTGTTCCTTTAATGTGCCACTGAACTTTGGATTGATAACCGTTTCCTGGATATTTTGAATTTGTACAGAATTTTCCAGATCACGTGCAATCGTTGGGTTACTATCTAACTCTTGTTGCACAATATATACTGTTATTTCTGGCTGCGTTGCTAATAAGCAAATACGCTCCACCATATTTTTAAGCTGCCGTACATTTCCCGGCCAATCGTGAGACTCTAATATTTTCATAGCAGATGAATCAATCGTCCGGTGGATGCCGTATTTTTCTCCAATTACAGCTAAAAAACGGTTGACAAGCGGAATAATATCTTGACGACGTTGCCTTAATGGTGGAATTTCAATCGGAATAATATTTAAACGATAATATAGATCCTCACGGAATTCACCTTGCCTCACCATCTCCGCTAAATTGCGATTTGTTGCCGCGATTATGCGTACATCAATAGGAATAGGCTTACCACTACCAATACGCTGAACCTCCGACTCTTGAAGCACACGTAATAATTTTGCCTGTAGTAGTAAGGGCATCTCTCCAATTTCATCTAAAAACACGGTACCGCCTGATGCAATCTCAAATAACCCTGCCTTTCCACCTCTTGCCGCTCCCGTAAATGCTCCTGCCTCATAGCCAAACAGTTCGGATTCTAATAAATTTTCAGGAATTGCACTACAGTTAATCGTTAATATTTGCTTATCGTTACGTCGGCTGTTTGCATGAATAAGCTTTGTAATTTCCTCTTTACCTACGCCTGATTCACCACCAATTAATACAGTAGAGTCTACCTCTGCAATCCTCATAACACGCTTTACTACCTGCATCATTGCAGAAGACACGGCTATTAAACTGCTTTTTACAGATTCTTTTTTATGTAAGGCTTGTAGCTTATTTTTAAAATTCTCGTTTTGAACTTCTAAATTTTTTACTTCTTTCTCTAACAGTTTTAATTGTGTCATATCTCGTGTAATTGCTACTACGTATTGTAATTCACCGTGTTCATCAAATATTGGCTTGCCAGAAACTAATAAACATTTTCCATTAATGAACGTCTGCAAAATAGTTACTTTTTCTTTTGATTCAATGACTTTCATCGAAATGGAATCACTCATTAAACCTTCAGCGATTACGTCTTTTGCATATCTTCCCATTAAATCGATGCCAACAATTTCAATATCATTATCATTTTGAAATAAAATTTTACCGTCGCAATCACATACTGTAACGCCATCTGATATAGAGTTTAATACTTTAATTGACAGTGGGTTCATAAAATCAATATGACTATACTGTATGAATGGTTTGACATGAAATAAGCTACCTTGCGAAGTCTCTAATACGTGAATAAAATAGCCTTCTACCTCGAACGTTTCTGTTCCTTTTTGATATTGTTTTATTATTTTTTCAAGAAGCTCTCGTTGGATATCACTTTTAATCATTACTTCCTCATTTTTTACAATAAAAAAATGTTCCTCTTTATGAAGTTCAGTTATCGACATATAGACCACTTCCTCTCTAACTAAAAAAATTCGCTCACTTTCTACGGAGCATCTGCAAGCCTAAAAGGAGTTAAATCATCCTTTAATGGCTTGAAATCTCGGAGAAACATTGCGAATTTTTTATATTTTACAGTATTCTACTCTGAGGCTAGCTTTTCCTCTATTTGCTCTGCTGATCTTGTCGACAGTTTTCGCATAATCATAAACAACACAACTGAGCCGATCAATACTAATGTACTTAAATAAAATTGGGAGCGTAAAGATTCAATGAGTGCTTGGCATAAATAAACGACTGTTAAAATTCCAATCGTGACATACGACAAGTATGGGAACAACCACATTCTTATCGCTAATGGCTCATCTGAAACTTTGTCATAATACCGCCGGAAACGAATTTGTGAAATAGCAATGAAAATATAAACAGCTATCATTAATCCTCCAACACAATTACCTAAAAAATAGAAAATGACTTCAGGTGAAATGAAGTATAGCATCGCACAAATATATGCCACCACTGTACTACCAAGAATAGCTGGTACAGGTGCACCTCGGCGATTTTTAATTTGTGAAAATATTTTCGGTGCATCTCCTTGACGCGACATTTCAAGTAACATACGTGAGCTTGTATAAAGAGCAGAATTTAAAACAGAGATAAGTGAAATAAAAATAACGATTTGAATAAGTTGAGCAGCAATAGGAAGCCCGGCCATCGTTAAAATATTTGCGTAAGGTGCTGCCAATATTTTCGAATCATTCCAAGGTATGATTAAAATCATAATGGCTACTGAACCTACAAAAAATAAACCTAACCGAAATACAACGTTGCGAATGGCGCGAACAATATTTTTCGCCGGATTTTCAGACTCTGCTGCCGCTATGGCTGCAACCTCAGCACCACAAATGGAGAAAATGACAAAGACAATCCCTGTTAAAATGGGCACAATACCATTTGGTGCAAATCCACCGAATTCTGTTAAAATACCTAACCCCTTCGGCTCATAATTTGGCCAAATCCCTAAAATCATCGCTAGACCTACTACTAAAAATACGACGATAGCTGTAACTTTAACAAAGGAAAGCCAATATTCGAATTCACCAAATGATTTTACTGAATAAATATTAATAATTGTCATCAATAATGTTATGCCTACACTTCCGGCCCAAGTTGGGATCATTGGAAACCAATTATGCAGCATCCCACCTATGAGTGCGGCTTCTAACCCCACAATAAACACCCAGCTTGCCCAATAAAGCCAGCCTACTGTAAAACCTGCCCATGGACCAATATACTTTCCTGCATATGAAGCAAATGAACCTAACTCTGCTGAACCACCAGATTTCTTCCCTAAAACTATTTCTCCTGATGCCATTTCCCCAACCATTTGCATGATTAGAACTATGAGTAAGCATGCAATCGTATATGAAACCACTGCTGCAGGACCGGTACTTAAAATATTTTTCCCTGTCCCGACAAATAGCCCTGTGCCAATAACCCCTCCAATGGAAATCATCGTAATATGCCTTGTTTTCAGTGATTTTTGCAAAGCTCCCATTAAACCACCCCTTTTGTGTTTTATGTAGACATTTACTAGCCCCTTTCCTCTAATTCAATGTCTACCGTTTAATGAGCAATTCTGATGCCAAACCTATTGAATTGTTAAAAATTCCAAAAAAATTTATCTGTACATCTTTCGGGACTTTTCTAACTCAGTAATTTTAAGGCTCATCAGCATAGCGTGAGGTTGATTTCCGTTCCGGCTGGGCGCTTTGTAGCTGTCGCTTTGCTTTCGCTACAGAAAACATTTGTTGCTGACGCTTCGCTTTCGCACAGAGCAAAGCTTCCTGGGGGCGTCCGATGAGCCGCTTCACTCGCGTTGCTCGCTCCAGGGTCTCGGGGCAACAGGATGTTGGTCACGAAGGCGTTATCACAGGACGTGATGGTTTTAGCCTTCGTTCCTCTATCGCTGATCCCCAAGGAGTCGCCCAGCCTCCACTCCAATCAACTCATATATGGCATACGTTTTAACTTCTTTTCAACGGGTGTCTAAACATCCTCACCTCAGAATTTTGGTGATAAGTCATTTTTCTGCAACAAATTTTTTCTGCGCGAAAGCGAAGCAGCTGCAACAAATCTTTTCACATGCGATTTTCAAATTTTGATGCAAAAATACATCGACGACAGTTTGTTTGCATCATCTAACCTATCCATAAACTCGATTGAATGAACTCACAATATTCATTTCTTCCCTGTACTTTGCTACTGTCCGTCTGGATATTTGGATACCTTCCGTACTTAAAATAGTTGTAATCTGCTGATCAGTTAAAGGTTTTTGTTTATCTTCAGCATCAATCAACTGTTTAAGCCGCTTTTTAATATACATAATAGAATCCATTTTTCCAGAAATATTCATTACTCCTTTTGTAAATAACGATTGTAAACCATACACACCTTGAGAAGTTTTTATATATTTTCCACGAACAGCTCGACTAATTGTTGACACATGTAGACCTAAAATGTCAGCTACATCTTTTAACCGCATAGGTTTTATTGCTTCAATTCCTTTATTGAAAAAATCCTCTTGCAACTCGACTAACAATCTAGCTAATTCGTAAAGTGTTTTATCACGTTGTTCAATCCCTTGTAACAATAAAAGAGCATCTTTCATTGTATCTTTGAAATAGGTTTTACAATTCGGATCATTTTTTAATATCTCAACATAATGTTTATCGATTGAAACGATTGGTAAATATCCACGATTTAAATTAATCATCCATTCCTCTCCTAATTTCTCTACTTCGATTTCAGGAATGACATATGGAATCGTTTCAAATTTATCTCCTGTCACCACTGGTTTTAAATTTTTGATATAGTGGACAGTTTTCTTCACTTCCTGTATAGGCGTTTTATACTTTTTACTTAACTGTTTAATGGACTGTGCTGCCACTAGCTCTAAATCCGTTTTGATAAATTGAGAGGTCAATTTTGGTGCAAGCGCATCCCTGTCTACTTGAATGAGTAAATATTCTTTATAATTCCGTGCTCCTACTCCTACTGGCTCGAAAGTTTGAAGTAAATCCAATAGTGCTTCTATGTGCAAAACTTTTGTCTTAAATTTATTTGCGACAATCTCTAAATCAACATCTAAAAATAGACGATCATCTAAGGAACGAATTAAAAACGTTAAGATTTTTAAATCTAACAAAGATAGATTTTTATGCATAGGCACTTGTTCCAATAAAAACTGCTCAAAGCTTTCTTTTGCAGCAAGCTTCATCTCAATAGGGTTAAATGAATTATTTTGCCGTCCACAATATTGCGCAGAAAATTTTTTAAAGGAATAGCTTGCTACCTGCAGAATTTCCTCATATTGACTTTTCACCGTCGCGTCAGTGACAACTAACAGCGGATTTTCATTTGCTTTGTCATAAATAAACTGTTCTAACTCATTTGTTGAATATTGCAGTATTTCTAAATGCTGTACTAGTTGTGCTGATAAAACTTGCGTTACTTTTTGGGAAGTTTTGATAGCCATTTGCATACCCCATACCTCCTTAACAGAATTTTCTACATAGTAACATGTTTATTCTTTGATTTTCTATTTTTTTATTAAATTTTTATTTCATTTAGACATTCCTCAATTATCCCTTAGAATTTTCTAATAATTCCAAAAAAGTAATTGACTACACTCATAAGTAATCATAAAATACACATATACAATATTAGTTACCACATTGCGGTAAAAAAGGAGGAATGATGAAATGTTTCATTTACCAACTGTGCAATTTACACAAGAGCAAGAACAATTTCGTTTAGATGTTCGAACGTTTCTACAGGAAGAATTAGTAAAAGGAACCTTCACGTCTAAATGTGACTCTTGGTTAAGTGGAGATGATCCTGAATTTTCTAAGCTAATTGGTCAAAAAGGTTGGATTGGTTTAACTTGGCCAAAAAAATATGGTGGTCAAGAGCGCAGTACCATAGATCGATACATTTTAACGGAGGAATTTTTAGCCGTTGGTGCTCCAGTTGCAGCACATTGGTTTGCTGATCGCCAAACAGGACCACTTCTTTTACGTTATGGGACAGAAGAGCAGCGTGAATATTTCTTACCGAAAATAGTGAAAGGCGAATGCTACTTTGGCATAGGGTTAAGTGAACCAAATAGTGGTTCTGACTTAGCTTCGGTCAGTACACGTGCAGAAAAAGTAGAGGGCGGCTGGATAGTAAATGGTCAAAAAATATGGACGAGCAATGCTCATCTTTGTCATTATATGGTGACTTTGGTGCGTACTAGTCCTTTTGATGGAAAAAGTAAACATGCTGGCCTTAGTCAGCTAATCGTCGATTTACATGCAGAAGGCGTAACCGTTGTTCCTATTAAGTTTTTAACCGGTGAACATCATTACAACGAAGTGTTCTTTGAAAATGTTTTTGTACCTGACAATATGGTTGTTGGAGAAATCGGTAATGGCTGGGCTCAAGGATTAGCTGAGCTTGCCTTCGAGCGTAGTGGTCCAGAGCGAATATTGAGTACTTTCCCATTAATTGATGAGCTTATTCAAGAGTTAAAGCGCCAAAACAATTTAGATGGGTTAAAACAAGCGTCAAAAATTGTAGCTCGTCTTTGGAGTCTACGAAATTTGTCACTTGGAGTAGCCCAGCTTTTAGAATCTGGTAATGGTGAAGACGTATCTATTCCGGCTGCACTTGTGAAGGCACTTGGGACGAAATTCGAGCAAAGTATTCCTGAAATCACACGTTTAATCGTACAGACTTATCCAACACTTGACGCGCATCGTAAAATTGATCGCTTTATGGCTGAATCCATTTTACATGCACCAGGCTTTACTATTCGAGGAGGAACTTCAGAGGTATTGTATGGCGTTGTAGCGAAAGGGGTTATAGCACAATGAGTGAAATGAGAGACATGATCGTTGATGTTGTAGAGCGCATGTTAAAAGAAAAAGTGGATAAAGATTTAGTCGATACAGTAGAACAAGGTCACTGGGCACCAGAGCTATGGGATCTATTTAAAGAAAACGGGATGACTGCGGTAGCCATTACGGAAGAAAATGGCGGTGCAGGTGGCGACATAGAGGATTTATTGAATATTGTTCGTTTAACTGGAAAATATGCTGCACCGATTCCATTTACTGAAACAACATTTGCAAATTATTTATTGGAATTTACGAACTTACAAGTAATCGAGGATTTGGCTACGTATATGCTTTGTCCTGACCAAGCCTTTACGTTAGAGAACGGCAAATTAAATGGAGAGGCGATTCATATTCCTTGGGCACGCCATACAAAAAATCTAGTGACACTTGCCCGTAGCAAGGATGGTATACATCTTGTAGAAGTAGATTTAAGCCAAGCTGAAATTAAAGAAGCTACGAATTTGGCAGGCGAGCCGCGTGATACCGTGATATTCCATCATGGTACAACTTCACAAGTGTCTGCAGTGTTATCTCCTGACAAGATACACACTATAACAACACTCCATACAGCGTTCCAATTAGCATCGATGACTGGTGCCATCGATAAAATAAATGATTTAACTGTTCAATATACGAAAGAACGTGAACAATTTGGTCGTCCGATCCATCGCTTTCAACTCGTTCAGCAACATATTGTACATTTAGCAGGTGAAACGGCTATAGCATTAGCAGCATTCAATAATGTAACCGAAGCCCTTCTGATGAACAAGCAAAATAGTGAGGTTGCTTACGCTAGCATTCGTTTTGAAGAAATCATTCAAACAGTTACAACAATTGCACATCAAGTACACGCTGCAATCGGTACAACACACGAACATAGTTTGCATCAATTTACACGCAGACTTTGGTCTTGGCGCGATGAAGGAGCCAGCACCTCCTATTGGACTAATTTGGTCGCAACACAGCTTTTGGAAAGTGGTGATAGTCTTTGGGGATATTTAACTCCGTTTAGCAAAAGCTCCCCACTTCTCAAAGTAGAAGGATAGTGAAAAATGCTGTAATGACTAAATTTGCGACAAACTACTAATGACATGATAAAGGAGAGGGTTATCAATGACTGATTTACTTTTTGAAGTGCAAGACCATATTGCCACAATTACATTAAATAAACCTGAAACGTATAATGCTTTCAGTGAAGAAATGATTTCTGAATGGATTAAAGCTCTTGAGGTTGTTCGTGACTCAGACGATATTCGCGTTGTCATTGTTAAAGGCAATGGGAAATCTTTTTGTGCAGGTGGCGATATTAAAGCGATGCAAGCCGGTGAAGGGTTTTTCAAGAGTGAAGAAGATATCTCCTCCACAGGTTTAGCAAGAAAAAATTCACTATGGAAAAAGATTCAACGTATTCCCCTACTACTTGAGGAAATTGATAAGCCTGTTATTGCACAAGTACATGGATTTGCAATGGGCGCCGGTCTTGATATGGCCTTAATGTGTGATATTCGGATTGCTGCAAAATCTACAAAAATATCAGAAAGCTATATTAACGTAGCAATTGTTCCTGGTGATGGTGGTGCTTATTATTTACCAAAATTAATAGGCATCGATCAGGCATTGGACATGTTCTGGACAGCTCGTGTATTAACTGCTGATGAAGCAAAAGACAAAGGCGTTGTGACATTTGTTGTGGAAGACCATGAGCTTGAGGAATACACATTGAATTATGCGAAGGAATTAGCAAGTCGTCCAACTACGACATTACAATTCATAAAACGTGCTGTTTATCAAAGTCAACGGATGGATTTACGTTCTGCTCTTGACTATATTTCATCACAAATGGCCATTGTAACTGAGCTAGATGATTTTAAAGAGGGTGTAAGCGCAGTTGTTGAAAAACGTAAGCCTGTATATAAATGATGTGTGTAGGAGGAAGGACAATGCAACCTCTTGAAAATATTCGAGTGTTAGATTTATCTCGTGTTTATGCTGCTCCTGCTGGCTCCATGATGTTGGCAGATTTAGGAGCAGAAGTAATTCGCATAGAACATCCGAATGGCTCTGATAGTATGCGTGACTGGGGGCCATTTGTAAATGATCAAAGTACGTATTATTTATGTGCTAATCGCAATAAAAAATCAATCACTTTAGATTTAAAAACAATAGAAGGCAGAGAAAGATTTAAAGAGCTTGTCAAAGATGCTGATGTCGTACTCGAAAATTTTAAGACTGGGGACATGGAGCGGATGGGGCTAAGCTATGAGGAACTAACAAAAGTGAATCCAAGAATCATTTATTGTGCTGTAACGGGATTCGGTCAAACCGGTCCTCTTGCGCATGAACCAGGCTTCGACCCAGTTATTCAAGCAATGAGTGGTTTAATGCATGTCACTGGCTCAACTGAAGGTGAAGCGACAAAAGTCGGCGTCCCTATTGCGGATATTTTAACCTCTAATTATGTTGTCATTAGTATTTTAGCAGCTCTACGAATGCGCGATCTAACAAATAAAGGTCAATTTATTGACTTAGCTTTATTAGACGTTCAAATGAGTAGCTTAGCGAATGTAGCTAGCGCTTATTTAAATACAGGTTTTATCTCAGAACGTCTAGGTAATCGTCATAATAATGTTGCGCCGTATCAAGTGTTTCACTGTGCGGATGGCCCATTAATGATTTGTGTTGGTACAGATGGACAATTTCAAAAGTTCTGCACAATGTTGAAACGTGAGGACTGGGCCCATGATTCACGCTTTTTAACCAATACGATGCGCAAGCAACATGAAGCTGAGCTTGTTGAGATGATTACTGACATTACGATGACTAAAACACGGGATGAATGGATTACATTATTACAACAATACAAAATTCCAGGTGGACGTGTGAACACGATTGCTGAAGCACTAGAACAACCGCAATTTATTGCACGTGACATGATTGGTGAAATAGAGCATGAGCAATATGGTACCATCAAATTCATCAAAAATCCGTTAAAGTTCTCAAATTTAAATATTCAATATAAATTAGCACCGCCGATACTTGGAGAACATACTAACGAATTCCAAAAGTCCTCTCTACCAAAATAAAATTGCGCTATAATAGAAGTAAATTTTATCTTCAACTAAAAAATGTTTTTATGCTCAAAAACATAACGGCATGCATATATGAAGATAAATCCTCCGGCGGAAGTCGAAGAAAATTTTATTACGTAGGTGACGGGATGAATCAGGAAATTTTCGAAAAAAACTATACAATGTCATCGCTGCACAAAGCTATTAAAGTGTTAAAAGCTTTTTCAAAAGATGAGCCTAGCCTTTCCCTAACTGAGTTAAGTAAAAAAACAGGGATAAGCATTTCCAGTTTACAGCGCTTCGTTTCTACCTTTGTATACGAAGGCTTTCTTCACAAAGATGAACGTACAAAGCGCTATCAATTAGGTCATTCACTTCTATATTTAGGAAATTTAGTAAAAGAAGAATCAAGTCTTATTATTGTCGCTGAACCTATCTTGAAAAAGTTAAACGAAGAAATTGGTGAAAGTGTTTCCATGAATATTATTGATGGATTGGAGAGACGATGTATTTTAAACTATGATTCAACATATCCGCTTTCAACGAAAATGTTTGTTGGTGACACCTCCCCCCTTTATGCAGGTGCATCATCTAAAATATTGCTCGCTTTTATGCCCAATGTTGATGAATATGTAGAGAATATAAGTCTTGAACCTATCACTGATCATACAATACTTTTAAAAGAGCAGCTATTGAAGGAATTACAGCATATCCGTTTACAACGTTTTGCAAAAAGTAATAGCGAACGTGTGCGCGGAGCATGTTCTTTATCTGCACCAATTTTAAATGCTTCTAACCAAATAATTGCATCGGTGTCACTCGTTATACCAGAAGTACGATATAGTGACTACAATGAAAATTTATTAATTGAAACTATTCAGAGCGTTGTATTACAAATCGAAGAGCAATTGTATTAATAAAAACAATAAATAAACCCGAATAGGTTCACTTTTAAAGTGTCCTCTATTCGGGTTTAATGCTTTAATTATTCGTTAATCTTAAAAAATCATGCCAATGATTTAAGCGTGGCAGTTCAACATGCTTGTTATACGATTGATTTTTTAAAATTACTTTTGTCTTCACATCTTGAAGTGTTTCTAATACAGCTGGTTTATCATCTACATAAACATCTAAAGCAAGTTCTTTTATGATTGCTACTTTTTCTGTATCTTGCATGCCGCAGAAAAAGTGACCTTCTGTTACTGGGAAACCTTGTGCCCTCATCCATTCACGTGTTTGCTCACAATACTGTTTAGGACGTGAAGTAATATAGTAAATAACATGTCCCTGTTGTGCCAAAGCTTGGAGTGTTTCTAGCGCTCCCTCAAAAGAAGGACAGTCCGTAAAATATATATCCTCTAATGAACGGTTCCACATCGCCGCTCCTTCTGTGTCTGTTAATCCAAAAGGTTCGTGAATTTCAACTCTTTGTAAGGCTTGAAATGCTTCTAATGCAACATTTTTACCAAGCTTTTTATTATAGAGTGCAAAAGCGTGTGCTCGTAAATCAATAAGTGTGTCATCTATATCAAAGCCAAATTTCATCTAGTTTTTCTTCCCTTCAAGAAGCCTTGTTTATGAAGCTTTTTCATTTTGCTTCACTAAAACTTCCCCAACAAATTGCCAACGCCTTCTTCATTTTAACGCCTGCGCAAGTGGCGAAAGTAATTACCACGCCACTCGGCCCATCCCCTACGATTCATACTTCTGCTTGACCGTTAGTTTCCCTCAGTTTTCTTCGGATAGGCAATAATACGTAAATCTTGCCCTACTTGCTCAAATGAAGCAAATTCTACATCCCATGCCTCATCCATCGTAGACGGATTAGGACCAGCAAAAGGTGTGAATGATAAACGACCACCGAGTACCTTTGGCGCTATGTAAATCACATATTTATTGATAGCACCTTGCTGTAAAAATGAAGAGTTTACGGTACTTCCACCTTCTACCAAAATATCAGTAATGCCATATTGATATAGTTTTTCAAGCATATCATCCACAACAAGCCCCTCAGATTCATGTCGAACTGGTAATACAGTTACGCCTTTTTCTTCGAACGCTGTTATTTTTTCTTGGCTGACATTCTCACTACAAACAATAATCGTTTTAGCTTCTTCAACATTTAGTACATTAGCATGTGCTGGTGTACGAAGTGAGCTATCCATAATAATGCGTACTGGATTTTTTCCGTAATCTTCTTTTAATCTTGTCGTTAATGATGGATTGTCGGCTATGACTGTACCAACACCCACTAAAATCCCATCCACCTCATGACGAATATGGTGAACATCCTCACGTGCTGCCTCACCAGTTACCCATTTGGAATGACCCGTATGGGCAGCTATTTTTCCATCTAAAGTCATCGCAAATTTTGAAATAATAAACGGTCGTTTTGTTAGCATATTGTGAATGAAGCGTTCATTTAAGCGTTGAGCTTGAGCTTCAAGCACACCTACCGCAACCTCTATGCCCGCATCTCGTAACAGTTGAATACCACGCCCAGCTACAGCCGGATTGGGATCTTGCATGGCAACAACAACACGACTAACAGCTGAATCCTTCACTAAATTTGCACATGGAGGTGTTTTTCCATAATGTGAACATGGCTCAAGCGTTACATAAAGTGTCGCACCTTTAGCATGTTCTCCAGCCATCCGGAATGCGTGTACCTCTGCATGCGGTTCACCTGCTTTTCTGTGTAAACCGGTTCCAACGATTACATCATCTTTCACGATTACTGCCCCTACAAGTGGATTAGGGTTCGTATTTCCTCTAGCACTAGCTGCTAAATCGAGTGCTAGCTGCATATATTTTTCATCTGTTGTCATCTTCAAATCCTCCACTTACTTCTTTTCTCGTATATGTCCAGATTTTTCAACTTTTGTGTCTAAATAAAAACGGTTTGTCTCCGTTACCCCTCCCCATAATGGGACATGTCCGTCCGCTGCTAAGCCATGCATCTGCAATGCTGCAAGCTTCTTCGGATTATTGGTAATGAGTGTAACTGCTTTTGAACGAAGTGCAGCTAACACAGTAATGGCATCTTCATAAGAACGAGTATCGTCTTGGAAGCCGAGAGCATGATTTGCTTCAACCGTATCTAACCCCTCTTCTTGTAATAAATAAGCAAGAGATTTCGAGAATAGCCCGATGCCACGACCTTCATGATCTGCTAAATAGAAAATAGCTCCACAGCCATGCTCCACAATCATTTTCATCGATTCATGTAATTGATAACCACAGTCACAACGCTGGCTTCCAAAAATATCACCTGTATGACAAATGCTGTGCATGCGAATTAAAGCATCCTCCGCATTTGCGAAATCTCCATAAACAAGCACTGACGATTGTTGTAAAAACGCTAAATTTGCAGATGCTAATCCATCAATAATTTCTTCTTTTGATAGTTCGGCATCTACTTTTAACCAGTTGTACCATTGAAATGTTGCTGAAAAATCGCCTTGTTTTATTGGTAATTTCACCGGACCAACTAGGCAAATATTTTCAGTTTCAGATTGCTTCATGATTGTCATTTTGTCTTTCACTATATCCATAACTTTAGTTGTAATTGTCATATTTTTCTCCAACCTTCTATATGTTAACAGCTAGCTAAATCTACTAACTGAGCACTTGTATTTTCGCAACACTTACATAATGTAACTTAGTTTATAATAATAACTGAAAGCTGTCAAATAACTGCTTCTAATCTATTATAAAATTAATCAGTATAAAAAACTGCTACAAGACATTTTTATCATATACTAATAGCTTATGGAGATGCTATTTTTTCTGTGCAGGCTAGTCTATAATAAGCTGTGGTAACTGTAATGACGAAAGGAAGTTTAGAATGAACTTAGAAAAAAATGTTCAGGTGAAGCAGCCAAAGTACCAACAAATAGCTGTTGATTTGGCCTCAAAAATCGTGGAAAGAAAATATCAAATCGGGGATAAAATTTATGCGAGATCCTCGCTTGCTAGCCAATATAATGTTTCTGCAGAAACTGCAAGAAGAGCGATTGCTGTTTTGCAAGACTTGGAAATTGTGGAGGCCTCTAAAGGCAGTGGGGTCATCATTAAATCATACGAAAAGGCTGCGCATTTTGTCCGCCAATTCCATGATGTTCAATCTGTTCATGAAATACAAAATGAACTTATGACTAGTATTCAGAAACAGCACCTAGAATTAATAAATTTGCAGGAAAAGACTAAACAGCTAATTAGTCGAACTGAACATTTCCGATCCGTCAACCCATTTATCCCGTATCAATTAGAGATGACAGCTGAAAGTCCTTGTATCCATCAGACTGTACAAACATTAAATTTTTGGCAAAATACATCTAGTACGATTGTTGGTATTCGTCGTGGAAATGAATTATTACTGTCACCTGGTCCTTATGTATCTTTTGAAGAAGGAGATATCATTTACTTTATCGGTAATGACGAATGTTTCGCTCGGGTTCAGAGTTTTTTATATCCAAATTAAAAACCGCTTAAGCGCTGATATAACAGCGTTTAAGCGGTTTTTTTCTCATTTGTCGATTTGACAAAAGTAACAACCCTTTGTTAGTGTTAAGTTGTTACTTGTTTATTTTTGGGTATCATTATCCTCAAATAGTATTTATCTTCATTCAGTGAGTGTCCAAACACCTACTGTAATAGAGGAACTCAGACTAAGGACTTCACATCCTGTGAAAACGCCCGAGTGAACAACATCATGTTAATTACGCCAAGGCGAAATTCGAACTATGAAAGGAGTGGTTCTATTGGAAAAAATTAAAGTGGAACATGTTTCTAAAGTTTTCGGAAAACATATTCCTCAAGCATTAGAACTCGTCAAGCAACAAAAAAGCAAGACTGATATCTTAAAAGAAACAGGTGCAACTGTTGGTGTATACGATGCAAGTTTTACTGTGAATGAAGGTGAAATCTTCGTTATTATGGGATTATCAGGAAGCGGAAAATCTACACTTATCCGACTTTTAAACCGTCTTATAGAACCTACAAGCGGAAATATTTTAATCGATGGAGAGAATATTTCTAAAATGGGTAAAGAGAGTTTACGTAATGTAAGAAGAAACAAAATGAGTATGGTCTTTCAAAACTTCGGTTTATTCCCCCATCGTACACTTCTTCAAAATACTGAATATGGCCTTGAAATCAGAGGCATCTCAAAGGAAGAACGTCAAGCAAAAGCGGAACAGGCTCTCGAAAATGCAGGCTTGCTTGCTTATAAAGACCAATATCCAAGTCAACTATCAGGTGGTATGCAACAGCGTGTTGGATTAGCACGCGCACTTGCTAATGATCCTGAAATATTACTAATGGATGAAGCTTTTTCTGCACTTGATCCATTAATTCGAAAAGAAATGCAAGATGAGTTACTCGATTTACAACGTACATTAAAGAAAACAATTTTATTTATCACCCACGATTTGAATGAAGCACTGCGTATTGGTGATCGTATCGCCATTATGAAAGATGGCTCAATCATTCAAATTGGTACAGGGGAAGAAATTTTAACGAACCCAGCAAATGATTATGTAAAAACCTTCGTGGAAGATGTCGATCGCTCCAAAGTACTAACAGCTGAAAATGTCATGGTTCGACCGGTATATGTCAATGTTGACTTAGATGGACCGACCGTAGCTCTTAAAAGAATGCGTCAAGAAGCTGTTAGTTTGCTGATGGCAGTTGACAAAAATCGACATTTAAAAGGCTATATTACCGCTGACGACGCATTAGCTGCTGCTAAAAAACATGAACAAACGGTGCATTCAATCGTTCAATCAGAGGTGTTAACCGTTCCACCAGATATGCTTTTACAGGATATTTTAGGTATGATTCATAATTCTCCTACTCCTATTGCAGTTGTAAAAGATGAACGCTTACTAGGTGTTCTCATCCGTGGCGTTGTTATCGAAGCACTTTCAACTAGCGATGAGGAGGCAACTACACATGTATAATTTCTTAGATAATATACCAGCTATACCACTGGCTCCGTGGGTAGAATCAGCTATGGACTGGCTGACGAATAATTTTTCTGTATTCTTTGACTCAATTCAAAAAAATGGAAAGCTACTCATGAATCAGGTTACAGATTTATTAGTTAACATCCCTGCTATTGTTCTCATTTTACTTGTGGTTATTTTCGCCTTTTTCGTTACTGGTAAAAAATTCGGGCTCGCAACGTTTTCACTCTTAGGCTTGCTATTTATTTATAATCAAGGCTTATGGACACATCTTATGGAAACAACTACGCTCGTGCTCTTTTCAAGTATTATTTCAATCATAATCGGTATTCCACTGGGCATTTTAATGTCCAAATCAACAATAGCAGAAAACATTATTAAACCTATACTCGATTTCATGCAAACGATGCCTGGCTTCGTATACTTAATTCCCGCTGTTGCATTCTTTGGAATTGGGATAGTACCTGGCGTATTTGCATCCGTAATTTTCGCCTTACCACCAACTGTACGTATGACGAACCTAGGCATTCGCCAAGTACCAAAAGAATTGGTGGAAGCTGCGGATTCATACGGTAGTACGGCAAGTCAGAAACTATTTAAAGTAGAGATCCCTCTTGCGAAATCAACTATTATGGCTGGGATCAACCAAACGGTTATGCTATCACTTTCCATGGTTGTAATCGCCTCAATGATTGGTGCACCTGGCTTAGGTCGTGAAGTATTAACTGCACTACAACGTACACAGGTTGGGAATGGCTTTGTTGCCGGTTTAAGTCTAGTTATTTTCGCCATTATTATAGACCGCTTAACACAAAGCTTTAATAAGAAGAAAGCTGTTTAATAGAGGCAAAATCATTAGTAAATGTCCTAGTTTTTCACTTTTATTACTAGGATTTTTGTTTCGAAGTTTATTAAAATAAGGAAGGAAGATTCGATGAAACTGAAAACATTATCTAAATTAGGAATGGCTTTAGGACTTGGTTTTTTACTAGCTGCATGTAGCGGCGATGATTCTAGTAAGAGCAGTGGTGACTCAAAGGACGTCAATCTAGCTTACGTAGAATGGGATACAGAAATTGCTTCAACACACGTAGTTGGGCAGGTGCTCGAGGATTTAGGCTACAATGTAACATTAACACCACTCGATAACGCTATTATGTGGGAGGCAGTTTCAAAAGGTGAAGCAGACGGAATGGTTGCTGCATGGTTACCAAATACACATGGCCCACAGTATGAAAAATATAAGGATGATCTTGATGAGCTAGGTGAAAACCTTACTGGTGCCAAAATAGGCTTAGTAGTACCAAGCTATATGGACGTTAATTCGATTGAAGATTTAACAAATGAAGCAGATCATACGATTACAGGTATCGAGCCAGGAGCTGGGATTACTGCTGCTACAGAAAAAGCTTTAGAGGAATATGATAACTTAGCAGATTGGAATCTATTAACTTCTTCATCTGGTGCTATGACAACTTCACTTGCTAAAGCAATTAAAAATAAAGAAGACATTATCGTAACAGGCTGGTCTCCTCACTGGAAATTCGCTAAATATGATCTTAAATACTTAGAAGATCCAAAAGGTGTTTATGGTGGCGAAGAAACGATTAACACCTTCGCTCGAAAAGGTCTAAAAGAAGATCAACCAGATGTCTATTCTGTACTAGATAACTTCCACTGGACAGCTGAAGATTTAGAGACTGTTATGCTAGAAATTATGGATGGCAAAGACCCAAAAGAAGCTGCTAAAGACTGGGTAGATGCCAATCCAGACAAAGTGGCTGAATGGACGAAGGATGTAAAAAAATAATTTCAAAAATTGACAGACAACTGACGAATGGTTGTCTGTCATTTTTATAAATAAAAAGCTGAACTTTTTCAAATTCCGAAAAGGTTCAGCTTTACCTATAGGTTTTAGTGAAGGATATCATGATTACTTTTAAATTTTTAACTTTCTACTTGATTAACATTTTATCAGTATTAGTTAAGATAGTATTTTCAAAAATATCGCTGCCCCTAAAACAAGGGCAATGCAAACAACACGTCTCCAGTCCTTGGATTCATTAAAGAGTAGCATACCAAGTAAAGCACCACCTGCAGCTCCAATTCCTGTCCAAATTGCATATGCTGTACCCATTGGTAATGTTTTCATAGCATACGCTAGACCGGCAAAGCTTAGCGTAAATACAAAAATTAATAATGCCAAATTTTTCATACTCTTAACTTCATTATATTTACTAATCATATAAACACCCATCATCTCACATAAGCCTGCAACTACTAATACAATCCATGCCACTATTCATTCACCTCTTTATCTTTAGGTTCCCCCGTCACAAGCTTTAAGCCTACGACCCCTACGAGTAAAACGACGATACATAAAATTTTAGCTAGCTTCCACGGCTCTCCAAACAGCAAACTATCCGCACACACAGTTCCTGCTGTACCCAAGCCTACGAATATCGCATAAACAGTACCAACTGGTAAACTTTCTCCCGCCTTAATTAGTAAATAAAAACTAACAAAAATTGCAATAACGGTACCAATCCATTCAAGTACACTTCCTGCATGCTTTAAACCAATGACCCAGCCTACTTCAAAAAAAGCAGCAATTATAACACTTAACCATTGTTTGTTCATTGCGAATTCCTCCATTTTATTGATAAACACGAACGGGATGACTATCATTAAGCAGTTCTATACTTGGCGAGAGTGGAGTAGATTCTCTTGCCTCCTGGTTAGTTCTTATTAGAGGCGGAACGATTTTCTGGCCGACCTAATCACTTCCCATTTGAAGCCGAGCAGTTTTCTACCCTACCTGCTCACTTCTCTTTTGAAGCGGAGCAGTTTTCTTCTCTCCATGAGCGTTTCTTTCCCTCTGAACACGCCTCAATTTAGTCAAATAAAAAAAGCCTAAGGAACACTGCTATAAACAGTACTCTCTCCCAGGCTTTTATCCTTCCGTGTCACAAATTCAATTTGTGGTTTTCTCTCGGACCAGACTAGCAATTGCTACGGAACCCTAGAAAACTATCGTATATGATTATGTTACTAGTATAGCAAACTATTTTGTCATTTTCCACTAGTACATATTCTACTTTTCCAACTAGTACTTGTCCTTCACCTGATAACTTCTTTACATTCAGATCGGTTCCTACTGTCACAGCATAAGATTCAGATATGAGTAGGAATGTACCGTTATGAAAAAGCGTAATTTTACACTAACTTTATTTGTACTAGATTATTTCCGAAAGATAAACAACTATATATTCTGAAAATTATGTTAAAATAAAATGTAGTATTGTAAGGAGGTATTACATATGGCTATTGAAAAAGTTCGTAACTATTTAGCACAATGGAATGTGGAACACAAAATACAGGAGTTAAACGAAAGCTCAGCGACTGTTGAACTTGCAGCACAGGCACTCGGATGTGAGCCTGAACGTATTGCAAAATCCTTGTCCTTTCAAGTGAATGATGGGGCTATATTAATTGTTGCTGCGGGCGATGCCAAAATCGACAATGCAAAATATAAAGCCATCTTTGGCACAAAGGCGAAGATGCTTGGAAAAGATGAAGTACTTGAAAAAATTGGACATGAAGTAGGCGGTGTTTGTCCGTTCGGCGTGAATGCAGGGGTCGCTATTTACTTAGATGAATCACTTAAACGCTTTACAACGGTATTCCCTGCATGTGGTAGTAGTAATTCCGCTATTGAGCTTACTATTTCTGAATTAGAAACCTATACACCCTATCAAGAATGGGTTGACGTTTGCAAAGGCTGGAATGAGTAATCCAGCTATAAAAATCGGCGAAACTTTATAAAAAGTCTCGCCGATTTTTATCTTCATTCAGTAATTGTTTTGTGTAGCGAAAGCAAAGCGGCAGCTACAATTGTTTTGTAACGTAAATCCAACGAGTTAAGATCCCTGGGAAATCGAAATCATTTACCATCAGAAAGTTGCTTTTCTTCCATATGTCATAAAACGCCACACCTTTTCAAATGGCCCCATTTTAAAGAATTTAAACCAGATGACACTAAAGATTATTTGAATGACAAAAATTAAAGTTGCAATGATAACAACATCAGAAGGAGAGACAACTTCAAGCCCCATTAACGAAATAAGAGCTAGGCCAATAAAGCTTTGGGCTAAATAATTTGTAAAGGCCATTTGACCAACTCGTCCAATTGGCTTAAGAAGCTTCGCAATTTTCTTATTCTCTAAAATAACAAATAGACAAGCTAAATAAAAATACGTTGTCGGAATTACCCCTAAACCAATTATTAATTGTAGTTTTTGATATTCTCCTTGAGCAGCAAACCAAATCCAAAGAGAGATGCCTGCAAAAAGTGGGAATGTCACAAATTGTATCCATTTTAATTGTTTAAAATGTTCACTAATATGTCCAATCCAATCAGCTTTTGCTACTAAAAAACCACTTAAAAACATGATGAAAATAGCGACTGCATCATTTCCTAATAAACTAAAAATAGTTGAAAAGGCTCCTTGATTTGGCATAAACATTTGTCCGAGTAAGCAGAATACATGAACTGAAATAATAGTAAATAGCCATTTACTAATCGTTGAAATCTTTGCATTATAAAAAGGTAAAAGGAAAAAACCTAATATTGCATAAATAGCTAAGATTGAACCCCAGAAAATAAAAATATGAACAATGCCAATTAGTAATAATGCTAATAAACGTCTCGCAAAACGCCATCTTGGCTTATCTCCACGAGCTTCTGCACGTGAAGCAAAAATATAAAAACCTACACCAAAGAGGAATGAAAAAATCGAAAAGAATTTCTTCTCTATAAAGATATCTATAAACGTATTAATAATACCATTTATTCCACTATAGTCAGTCATCGGTCCTCCCTCTACTATTACCTGGTAGGCCGCTACATTTATAAACAAAATTCCAAATAACGCCAACCCACGAATAATATCTAAAGAAACGATTCTTTCTTTTTGAGTAACAGATGGATTCATTTTTTAAAACTCCTTCTCTTTCATACTTTACTGCGCTATAGCTATCATAGCTTCCCATCCTTACAATAGTTTTTTTTTAAGCTTACAGTAACCTTACAAACTATAGATTGGTGCATCAGTTATTACCTTTTTTCAAATACATTAGTTTTTAATCCCCTTCTAAAAGCAAAAATTCCATATTTTATAGTAACAATTATCTTTTAGAAAAGGAGATTAGATGATGTTCAGACAACGCAAATTTGGTTTTTGCTACCCTGGTTATAGATACTGTGGACCAGGATGTTCAGGACCAGGTGAACCCCTAAATGCTGTAGATTCATGCTGCAAATTACACGACGAATGTTATGCTCGATATGGTAGAACAAGATATTGCGATGAAATGTTCCAAAACTGCTTACTGCCTAAAATGAACGCTAATAATAAAATGGCTAGAGATGCTAAATTGTTTTACAATATTTTCGAAATGCGTAAAAGATTTTTTTAAACAATAAAGAAAGCTCACGATGTTATTTCTACACCGTGAGCCTTTCCTTATAAAAAACTGTATATTTTTTTGGATTAGAAAAGCTTAGCTTAGTGCCTAAATGATAAGATCCTTGATTTTGAATATCGCAATCCCAACAGGGCTGTAAATCATTTATGAGGCAATAATCAATAAATTTCTCTGCAATGAAGCTTGCTAACCCTTTTCCTCTATAATTCGGATCAGTAACTATATCAATCTCTGCAAATTGATGCGATTTAAAAATAGAAACCGCTTCGCTAATAATTTTGTCTCCATGCCGCAGACAAAAACCAAAACCATTTTCAAGAAAATTACTAGTAGAACCCCAGTATTCCTCATAATATTTACTGTCAAATTCTAAACATTGATCAATTTGATGTTGGCTGATTTTAATATAATCGTAGTCAAGTGAATTTCGTTTCTCTCTATTGTTATAAGCATTTATTTCAAAGCTAAAAGTGTATCTTTCAAGTTTTTTTATACAACCATTTAATCGTTGCTCAATTTTTGCGTTCCAATCATCTGAATAAGAGAATAATGTGAAACGTTTACTTTGCTCAATAGATTCTTGAAATATTGTCACGAGTTTACTTACTAATGCCTCGCTGAACGAATCGCCATAAACATAGTATATTCCTGAGTCGGTTTGAAATAGTAGTGAATGAAAGCTCGCATTGTCGGCATAGACAGCGCCTTCTATAACCTGATCTAGTATGCTGTAGACAAATGTTGGTGCCCTTCCTATTGTTTCTTTGATAATCGAATAATTCTCGGTGGTTACCTTGATCATTATCATTTCCTCAATTCTTTTGATATATCTTCATACAGTATAGCATTTTAGCAATTACTAGAATTATTGTTTAATATTGTGTCATCATCAGAAGTTGTGAATGACATTTGTTAAACCTATACCTTGTATATAAGTTGATTGGAGTGGAGGTTGGGTGACTCCTCGGGGATCAGCGTCACAGATGAGACCCTGAGGCCAACACGATGTTGGTCACGAAGGCATTGTCACAGGACGTGACGAACTTAGCCTTCGTTCCTTTAGCGAGTGAAGCGGCTCATCGGACGCCCCTAGGAAGCTCTGCTCTGCGCGAAAGCGAAGCGTCAGCGGCAAAGCGCCCAGTCGAAACGGAAATCAACCACACGTTTTAATGAAGAGCCTTACTATTGAAATATTGTATACTAGGTACATAATATTTGAAGGGACTGAATTATGCGCAGATAGCAATATTTTTCATCTAACTTAATAAAAACTTGGAGGTAAAAGTATTGATAGAACAAATTTACACAAAAAGATTATATTTAAGAAAAATGAAGATGGCTGATGCACATAGTTTATTTAAAATTTGGTCTGACCCGGAAGTTACAAAATTTATGAATATCATTAATTTTACTCATGAAGAACAAGCGAAGAAAATGATTGAGCTTTTTGATCAATTTACCGAGGAGTGCAAGGCTATTCGCTTAACAATTATTGAGAAGGAATCAAATGAGATCATCGGCTCTTGTGGATTCAATTCTTTTGACCTTAAGAGCGCTACTACAGAAATTGGCTATGATCTTGCTAAACCTTATTGGGGAAAGGGCTATGCACCAGAAAGTATTTCAGCTTTGATAGATTATGCTTTCACCACTTTAGACATAAATAGAATTGAAGCAAAGGTAGCGCCTGGCAATATAAATTCTATAAAAGTATTAGAGAAATTGAATTTTACTTTTGAAGGAACTTTTCAAGAATATGAAGAATCAAAAGAATCTTCTTATGACATTAATGTTTATTCTTTATTAAAAAATTGATGTAAAAAATATTAAAGCCAAGAATGTTACCGATGAACATTCTTGGCTTTTTCAATCGTTGTTACTTAATCGGAATCCAAATTTCAGAATAAAGGTCAGGACTAAATGGATCTTCGTCTGAGTATACTTCAAGCTCAGCCGTTCCAGTAGGTTCATATGGATTAGATGGGAACCATTCAGAGTAAATTTGTTTCCAAGTATTTTGCATAGCATCCGGCATAGGACCATGCACCTCAAACACAACCCATTTGGAGGCTGGTACTTCCATTGCCAATAGATTTTCTGGGACATCCCCAATATGATCTGTTGCAATCCAATAATCAATTAGGCCATTTTTTTCTTCGCCAGCATTTGGTACACATACACCAAGTACTCCTTTAATTTCTCCATTATTTAATGTAAATAAACGATTATCCATCCCTTCACTGTTTATTTCATCCCAAAATTGTGGAATGCCTCGCATATTCTCACCATTTTGACAATTAAACGTTCTTTTTACCCCTACCACTTGAAACTTTTCTTTTTCTACGATTTTATACTTCATTGGTTCTGCTCCCTTCAGGCTTACCTGGATGACCAGGCGATTGTATGATTGTAGTTGTCCTTGCTTCTTTCTTGCTTCACTAGGCGTTAGTTGATGCTGCTTCCGAAACGCTTTTGTGAAAGCTTCAGGAGAGTCGTAGCCATATTTGTAGGCGAGATCGATTACCTTTTGCTCAGTATTTATTAATTCCTGTGCAGCCAATGTTAGCCTTCTACGTCTTATATAATCTGCAATAGACATATCCGTTAAAATTGAGAAAGTCCGTTGAAAATGAAAGACCGAAGAATTTACCTCACGTGCGATTTGCTCCATTGTGATGTCATCTAATAAATGCTCCTCAATATAATTAATTGCTTTTTGAATCGACTCAATCCAACTCATTGCTCTCACTCCTTGTTTATAGCTTAAAACATCTAAATTAGTTATTCCTGTCTTTTTATGCTAACTTTGGACTGTTAAAAATGAAAGCTTTATTTTTATTGGTGCGTGGGATTGATTTCCTTCCGACTAAGCGCTTTCCTAGGGGCGTCGGGGCAACAAATGTTTTCTGTGCGAAAGCGTAGTGCCAGGATGTGATGCTCTTAGCCTTCGTTCCTCTATCGCTATCTCCAACTAGTCGCCCAGTCTCCACTCCTATCAACCGATATGCTTAGAATCAACAAACAACATACTTTTTTTTGGATATTACAGGTTATAATTAGTATAAAAAAAATTAGATTGGAGGTTTTGATATTGGTTAAATGGCTAGGAGCTGCAGGTATTTGCTTAAATAAAGACAATCTATTATTAATGGTTTTGCAAGGTATTAAAGAAGAAGCTAAAACTTGGTCCGTACCATCAGGTGGAAAAGAAGCTACTGAGAATTTTGAGTCATGTTGTAAACGCGAGGTATATGAAGAAACTGGATTTGTAGTAGACATCGTCAAAGAAGTATTACATAAAAATAATGACGTAGTAGAAGTTCGTTATTTTGAAACAATCATTACTGGCGGACAAATGACGATCCATGATCCTGATGAATTGATTTATGAAATTGCATGGAAATCTAAAGATGATTTACTAGATTTAACATTAACTTTCCCTGAAGATAAACAATTTCTATTAACATTATTTCAATAAAACCTATCACAATAAATGATGAGAAATTTAAGCAGTGCTTGGCATTACCTCAATCGCGGGTATTTCCCTTTCACCCGCGGGTAAACTCTTATATTATGATTATTTCATTTTTACTTTTTCAACGGCCGCTTCGTATATCAATTCATTATCGATTTTAATATATTGATTTTTCGCTGCCTTACAATAGCCTTCTTGTTCTAAAAAATCCTTCAACTCAGATTTCTTCGCAAAAATTTTTTCAATGACGTTCTGCTCCACTGCAGTTTCATCTGTTTTTTTAGCAATTGATACCCAATATATTTTTGACAAAATATTTCCCCCTTTGAATCAATTATTTATAAATAATTAAAGCTGAATGAATTACAGTTTGTTCCCCAATGTATAGAGTATTATATTTTATGTCTATTATTAAATAATCACTTAAATCTAAAAGAGCTTTATTAATATCATTTTCAAATTGCACAATATCATTATTTTGGATGGTTACTACTTGAGTCGCCTGCATCATATATTCCCCCTTTTCTTCTAATCATAGATTAAGAGGAAGTATTTGTCACAATAATATACTACCTTCCCTTATTTCAAATGATAATAATAGCCTCATCACCTTAACGTGTGGTTGATTTCCGTTCCCGACAGGCACTTTCCTGGGGGCTTCCAGTCGGAACGGAAATCAACTTATATACAATACGTACAACAAATGTCATCCACAGCATTTGATATTTAACCCAAAAATAAGGAACAAACTATTTATATGGTAAAATATAATCAAAGGGATCGGAACATTTCCCACTTAAAAAACAAAATAAAATTAAAGTTTTAATACACAATAACATGATTAAAATGTCCAGTATTCAATTATTAATCTTCATTAGAAAGAAGGGTTTTTTTGAAAATTACTGCTATCCTCGAAAATTCAAAGTTAGATAAAAAATTAACAGCAATGCATGGTTTATCATTGTATATAGAAACAGAACAAATGAACATAATTTTTGATTTAGGCCCCAATCACTCCTATATAAAAAATGCACAAGCTTTAGGTATCGATTTAAATAAATCAAACGCTGTAATTATTTCGCATGGACACTCTGATCATATTGGAGGATTACGTTATTTGGATGAAGTAAATAAACATGCTCCAATTTATTTATCTTCGAATGCATTAGAATCGCATTGGTTAAAAATTGGACCCTATTATCATCATGTAGGAGCAAAGGATACTATAGAAAATTATGATAATCGTATGAAGTTTGTTGATGATGATATAGAAGTTTCAAAAGGAATTCATATTATTCATTTAGAGCCAACGAATGAATATACGAAAAACCTTTATAAAGGGGATAAGAAGGAATTAGACGATTTTAATCACGAAATAGTGTTAGTGATTGAAAACAAAAATGGTTTAGTATTATTTAGCGGTTGTAGTCATCATGGAATTGTAAACATAACTAAAACTATAACTGAAAAATTTCCAAATAAGAATATCAACGCCGTTATTGGGGGATTTCATTTAATTGATCTCCCCATTGTTAACACTTTAGGAAAGTCAAGAGAAGAAGTTATCTCAATTGGTAATACATTAAATGAAATGGAGATTGACTGTGTTTATTCTTGCCATTGTACTGGAGCAAAAGGATTTGACATTCTCAAAACCGTTTTAAAGGAAAAATTACAATCTTTTAAAACAGGACAAACTATTGAGCTTTAGTAGATGTTACAAAATTAGCTACTAAAATTTATTATTTTACCCTTTCATAGACAGAGAGATCTACCTTTAATCAATATAAATGTTATTACCGTAGTCTAAATGGAGAGATTCAAATAAAAATAATAGAGAGAACAATAATACTATCTTGTGCAGCTATATTCCTATTCATTGTTTTTAAAGCCGTATATTATGGTGTACAGGCAAATAGATCTTTGATTAAACCCCAAAGTTCAAATTATTATCAAATAATAGATAAAGATTTTAATAAAACAGTAGACGTTCCTTTTACTAGTATTACTTCATATAGGGGTAGTGCTGACTATATTTATATGAGCGTAGATCAAGAGAGTCCTTCTCTTGATAATAAAATTATTGAATATAATCGCAAGACTCAAAAATACAAAACTATATTTAATACCAAATTCGATATGCCATCAGTTCAAGGGGTAGAATTAAATGATAATTGGTTATTGTGGGTAGATGCCGATGAAAGTGGGTGGCAGCTAAATCCATATTTTATGAATTTAAAGATACAAGAAATTCACCCATTGACGAAAGAAAATGAAGAAAATGTTTTTAATGATTTTCCTGTACTAATTGGAGACTACGCAGCTTGGATTAAAATGAGTAGAAAAGATGAAAAAGCGGAAGTTATGCTTAAGAATCTCAAAACAGGCGAAACAACAAGTATATTTAATTTAAATAGCTTTTCATCTTTGTCTGCAAAGGATGGAAAATTATTATTTACTGATAAAAAAGATCATTTTGGATATATCTATTTGTATGATGTGAAAAGTAAAGAAATAAAAGAATTTAAGAGTTCTTATGAATTTATTGGTTGGGCAAGGCTTCTGAATGATCAACAATGGGTTTATCTAACATTTGACGCCCCATCTGAACCTTCAACTGGTGATGGTAAGCTAATTTTTTATGACGCTGCGACCAATCATTCGCAAGAAGTTGTTTCGGATATTAATTCGGTAAGTGAACTTAACACTGATTTTAATAATGAAGTATTTTTATATTTCAATGAAAATGGATACTATAAAAAATTTAAGATACAGGATCATCTATTAGTTGAGGATGGTTTGTTAGAAACACGTTATTTTTTTAGATTTTCAGCTGAAAATGGTATTTATATCTATGATCAAGAACTCCCAAATGAAAAATACAAATTAATTATCCAAAGTGAACTGCCTAACTAAAATAGCTATCCCTATCACTGAAAAATAGGGTTAGCCTTCTTCTTTGACACTCAATTCCTCACATTTTAGATCAAAAAAAGTGTTGGAGCACCAAAGCTCCAACACTCCCCTTCTAATACATTTTCAAATATTCTTCCCGCTCCCAATTGTGGACACATGTACGGTAATTATTCCATTCTATTTCTTTAGCAGCTGTAAACTTCTCAAAGATATGATCTCCAAGTGCTTCACGTACGATAGGATCCATATCTAGTTCGATGAGTGCATATTCCAATGATGCCGGGAGACTGTCAATGCCATTTAATTCTCGCTCATCTCGTGTCATTTTATAAATATTTCGATCTACAGCGTCTGGAGGGGTTAGATCTTTGCGAATTCCATCGAGCCCAGATGCTAAAATAACGGCCATCGCTAAATATGGGTTTGCTGCTGGATCGACAGAACGAAGCTCGACACGTGTTGAAAGCCCTCGTGCAGCAGGAATTCGTATAAGCGGCGAACGGTTTTGAGCAGACCATGCTACATAGCAAGGGGCTTCATAGCCAGGCACTAAGCGTTTATAGGAATTAACGAGTGGGTTTGTAATTGCTGTAAAACCATGTACATGTTCTATAATTCCTGCCATAAAACTACGGGCTGTTTGGCTCAATTGTAATTCTGCATTTTCATCATAAAACGCATTTTTATCCCCTTCAAATAAGGATAAGTTGAAATGCATTCCGGAACCATTGACGCCAAATAATGGCTTTGGCATAAAGGTTGCATGCAGTCCATGCTGTGCAGCGATTGTTTTTACAACAAGTTTAAACGTTTGAATATTATCACAAGCTTCGATAGCATTTGCATACTTAAAGTCGATTTCATGCTGACCAGGGGCAACCTCATGATGAGAGGCTTCGATTTCAAAACCCATTTCTTCTAGCTCTAATACGATATCACGTCGACAGTTCTCACCTAGGTCTGTCGGAGCTAAATCGAAGTATCCTCCACTATCGTTTAGCTCAAGTGTTGGGTGTCCTTTTTCATCTAACTTAAATAAGAAAAACTCTGGCTCAGGTCCTAAATTAAATGAAGTAAAACCTAGCTCCTCCATCTCCTTTAAAATTCGTTTAAGATTTGAGCGTGGATCCCCCTCAAACGGTGTACCATCTGGTCTAGCAATATCACAAATAAAGCGTGCCACTTTCCCCTTTTCAGCAGTCCAAGGAAAAATCACGAAGGTACTAAAGTCGGGACGTAAGTACATATCTGATTCTTCAATTCGCACAAAACCTTCAATAGATGAACCATCAAACATCACTTTATTGTCCAATGCTTTTTCTAATTGGCTAACTGGTATTTCAACATTTTTAATCGTTCCTAATATATCCGTAAATTGTAGGCGAATAAATTTCACATTTTCTTCCTTCACTCGACGTACAATATCTTCTTTTGTATAATGTTTCATTTCTCACCACTCCAATGTAATTTTTGTTAACATCATTTCTTTGTAACTGTTTTAAAAATACATTAAAAGGACAAAAAACGCAATAGACATGTCATGTTTCCTTACATCCATTTTTTCGAATATATTAATCTTATTTTGAGATAGATAGGATGCAAGGACACACGGTCTCAATTAAAAAAGTAGGTTGTATTCCAGTTAAATGAAATACAACCTACTCTCTTTAATATTGTAAAAGCATATTTACTAACACAACAATAATCACAACAGGTACTACTATTAACATCAATAGACGATATATTGAATAGAACCCTTGTCCCATTTGACTACCTATCAACAATTCCTTCTTCACAAATTCTTTATCAACTACATAGGCAATAAAGATAGCGATCAACAAATTGCCTAATGGAAGCATTAAATTTGATACTAAAAAGTCTGTTGCATCAAAAATTGTTTTCCCAAAGATCGATACATCTGCTAATGTACTTGATGAAAGCGCTGCTGGGATTGCGGCAATAAAGACGACTACACCTAACAACATCGCCAATTTAGAACGAGACATACGACCCTTTTCAATAAATGCCGCTACGATAATTTCATATAAACTGAAGGAAGATGTTAGCGTTGCGAATAAAAATAATAATAAAAACATCGCTAAGAATATTTCACCAAATGGCATTTGACTAAACGCTGTTGGCAGAACCATAAATAGCAAGCCTGGTCCAGCTGCAGGCTCTAAATCAAAAGCAAACACAACAGGGAAAATCGCTAATCCTGCTAAAAACGATACAAGCACAGTTAAGAGTACAACGGAGCCCGCCGAGTTAGGCAAACTCACATCCTTTTTTAAATATGAACTGTACGTCACAAGACAAGAAAACCCTACTGCTAAACCAAAGAAGGACTGCCCTAACGCTTCTAATACAGCCTTACCAGTAATATTGGAAAAATCCGGCCACAAGAAGAATTTAACACCTTCCATTGCCCCATCTAATGTTACCGCTCGCACAACAAGCACTATAAACATGATAAATAATAAAGGCATCATCCACTTATTAGCCTTCTCTATACCATTTTGCACCCCAAGTGAAATGACTAGTACATTTATCAGCGTAAACAACCCTAAACCTAGCAATGTAATCCAAGGCGTTCCTACAATCTTTCCAAATAATTCACTAGGATCATTTACAGGATCAATAACAGCTCCAGCTACACCAAGCCCACTATATATAAAGATCCAGCCTCCTACAACGCTATAAAAAGTTAACAACAAAAAACAGCCCAGCACGCCCATTCGGCCAACCCATGCCCAGCCTGTTTTTGTCGGTGCAATTTTTTTATATGCAGTCACAGCTTCCGACTGTGTACCACGTCCTAAAACGTATTCTGATAATAACATCGGTAAACCAATTAACAAAGTAAAGAAAACAAAAATAAGGAAAAACGCTCCCCCACCACTTTGTCCAGTAACATACGGAAGCTTCCAAATTGCCCCCAGTCCAATTGCAGCTCCTGCCGACGCCAAAATAAAGCCTAGTTTACTAGACCATTGACTCTTTTGTTCACTCATCTCTTCAAACTCCTCTAACATTCTAAACTCTTCCTTATTTTACACTAAAATACTAAAATCGACTAGATGATAAATTTCTACCCGTCACTTCAATTCTTCTCTTACATTCTCATATAAAAAACCTCGAGCAATTTACAACTCGAGGTTCCAACTAATTATTTTGTTAAATACATGGAACGCTGATTAATAATCCATTTACGCATTGTTGTGAATAGTAACGCCATGATGACCGTTATTAAAATACCTTTCACAATATTAAATGGCAAGATTCCAGCTACGATCATTTTATATAGTGAATCACCTACAACAGGCTCCATACCTAAAAAGTAAGTGTACATAGGTAAAAATACTGCATAGTTCAGAAGGCTCATTCCTACTGCCATAATAATTGTTCCAGCAGCTAAACCTCCAACAAGACCTTTAACCGTTTTGAAGCGATTAAAAATAAAGCTCACTGGTAATATAAATAAAATGCCTGTTGTAAAGTTCGCCATATGTCCTACCGGTACTCCCGTTGGCGTGCCTGAGAAAATCCAGTCCAACACATTTTTAAATAATTCTACTAAAATACCGGCTATCGGTCCCATTGTGATTGCAGCTAGTAATGCTGGCATATCACTGAAATCCACTTCCAAAAATGCCGGGAATGGCGGAATTGGGAAATTAAAAAGCATTAACAAAAACGAAATACTGCTCAGCATACCAATCGTAATAAACGATTGAAGTTTCAAATTTTTCTTCATTGAAAACTCTCTCCTCTTTGCTGATTCAATCTCGCAAGAAGAAAGGCCACGACCTTATCCATTATTATTATGAAAAAACCCTTATGCAAAAGAGCATAAGGGAGAATAGGCATGATTAATAAACGCCATTGATTAGCTATTTTTGAGCAAGCACTGTGTGAAGACACATCGAAAAAAACGCTCGCACATAGCTAAATTCATAACAATGAATGACGATCGTACCTCCATCTTCTCCCATCCAGACTTTAACTGTCGGCCTTGGAATTACACCAAGTCAGCCATGCAAAAAACTTTGCACAGGTCGCGGGCTGAAGAGTCTTTAGTAAATCATTCGAGCCAATGTATTAAAAGTAACATTAGCGATTTACAACTCTATTACCGCCGGTCGGGATTTTCACCCTGCCCCGAAGATGAATCAATATTTTTTGTTTTATAACTTTACTATAATGAATTATTAAGGAAAAGTAAATAGCTTTTCAACAATTATGCCTCCATCGGATATTGGACACCCGCTGAAAAGTTACTTAAAACCGCATTCATCTCACCACCTATAGAGGTGAGAGACTTTTATAGCTGACGCTTTGCTTTCGCTACAAAAAACATTTGCTGAAAGAAGTTAAAAGATCCCGATTAAACTTGTATGTTTTGCCTCATAAACTGGCTCATCACCATAACTCAGGGTTGCTTTCCATTCCTCTATCGGCTTGCTCTAGGTCTCATCTGTGACGCTATGATTTGCTCCAAGGAGTCATCATGTTAGAATGGTCTACTTTTTAACAAGTATCATCCCTAGCTTTAAATAAGTAGCTCATAAATGGACAAGAGCATTCACGCACATATAGTGGCGAGAATGCTCCCAAAATTTACTTATACGTTTTTTGTTCTTCTATTTTGAAGTTTAACGTTATGCTATTTATGGCATATATTGTTTATTGGCTCCCACAGGCTTTGGTAAGAAATTTTTCAAATCAAATCCCTCCCAGCTCTCCTGTACCACATTATCTAAACGTACTTGTAAATCAAAGCTTGCAGCAGTGAGCATCATCGCTTCAATTAATTGAGTTGCACGAACGGCATCCATTGTTGTTAAATCAAGTGGCTCATTAAATGTAACGACAACACCTTCAGCTACCTCTTGCACAGTGTATGTCACATGTCCAGGAACGACCGGAACGTATCCATCATCTTTTTTATTTCCCATATCGACAAGAGCTTCTGTTACAGTAGAATAAGTCTTGCTAGAATCAGGTGATAAATACTCAGCCCCATTTTCATCTTTATATAAATAATAATTATAATGATTTTGTCTTGTTAATGCGATAGACTTATTTTGCTCCCCGTCTTCCTGAGACTCATCAGCTGTACCATCTGGATTTTCAATCTCAATCTCTTTATACTCTGAGTCTGAGAATGTATCCTGTACTGTTCCAACGTATTCGCTATTATCCGCAGAAGCAACATCATAGTCATTTTCTTGCGGCAATACATGAACAAGTTTATCGTCCTTCTCCTTCAATTCACCTTTATACGGGTGGTAATTAGTAAAGCCCTTTTCTTCCTCATCAATTTGCGGTGCATACTTTTCATACATTTGCAATGTTGTAGGCTTCTTTTTCCCAAAATCAGTGGCAACTCGTTCGTTCGGGATAACGTATGTCATTGGCACACTTTCCTTATCACGGTTTGCCAAACCAATGCGAAACACTACTGCGTTTGTTAAATCTTCCTCATAAACAGATGACCTTAGTGACATCATACGTGAATATTTTGATACAATATCAGATTCTATAATATCGTCATCGTTTTCAAAGCTTTTTGCAGCCCGATTATCTTGTATTGTAGAATATTGAGAAGTATCAGGAGCGTTAGCTTGATCCATATTTACCTCTTTATTATTCATGTACATAGACCCCACAAGTACTGTTAGGGCGAAAACAGCTGCACCACTCAGAAAAATAGGCCATTTACGTACGTTCTTCTTTGTTGTAGCGGTTTCGGTACTTACTTGTTGCGTATGACTATTTTGTTGTTGCTCTTTGGATATTATTTCGTCATCCATTGGTTGTTGTACGGCTTTTTGAAGATGGATATTATCCTGTAAGCGTGCATCTGCCAATAATCTATTTAATACTTCTTCTTTCGAACGGCGGTCAGAAAGCTTAGGGGCATTATTTAATACATGTTCAAATTGGTCATCATCAAATTGATTATGCGTCATTGCCGTTTCGCCTCCTGTTCTCTAACCTGTTGTAGCTGTTGCCTTAAAAATTTTATGGCACGATGCTGAGTGGTTTTTACTTTCGCTTCTGTCCAATCTAGTATTTGCGCTGTTTCCGCAATCGATAAATCTTGAAAGTAGCGCATAATAATGACCATTTTTTGGTCACCTGTACAGTTTTCAAGTGCGGATTGTACCTGCATAAATTCATCACTAGCTTGTAGCATATCTTCCGGTGATGGTGTGGTTGAATGTAGCTGTTCCGTTTCCCAATCAAAAAAATCGAGTGAATGTTTTTGACGCACAGCCTGCTTTCTAAAATGATCAATCGCGACATTTTTAGCAATAGCAAAAAGCCATGTCTTCTCGCTGCTATTTCCTGCAAACTGATCATATGAACGTAATACACGAACATAAACCTCGTGCGCTAAATCCTCAGCAAGTGTACGGTTTTTTACTAAATAAATAAGAAACTGGAACACGTCTTGATGGTATTCATCGTATAGCCGATGGAACACGGAGTCATTCAAAGCACTCCACCCCCGTTCAATTATATTTGTCGTCTAAATGTTCACAGAAGTTACATCCAATTAATACCATTTTATCAATTATACATCGGCATAATTGCATCCGCTGAAAGAACTTAGTAGTGATGTATTAATCGAATGGTAAATAAAACGTGAAGGTAGTACCCTCTTTCAGCACACTATCTACCATAATATTGCCTGAATGAGCCTTGACAATATTTCTAGCAATAGCTAAACCTAGGCCAGTTCCACCTTTGGAACGTGTACGTGCCTTATCTGCTTTATAGAAACGTTCAAAAACATATGGTAAGTCCTCTTGTGGAATGCCATGCCCTGTATCCTGAACAGAAATTTTGGAAAAAGTCGGCTCTTTCTCAACCTTTACCGTTACTGACCCTTCAGTAGTATGACGGAGAGCATTATCAATTAAATTCGTTAACACTTGTTCAATCCGATCCTCATCTATACTAATCGTAGCTTCGTCATTAAATTCACTGTCAAATACTAGACGTACATGCTTCTCTTTTGCAACCTGTGCAAATTTTTGAGTAATACGTTCAAATGTTGAATTAATTGGGAGCTCATCCTTGTAAAGAGTCATATGGCCGGATTCCATACGTGCAAGATCTAATAAATCTGTTACGAGGCGTCCCATACGTTTTGATTCATCATAAATTATTTTAGTAATCTCATTTCGTTCTTCTTGATCTTGAATAAAATCATCATCCATTAAGGCCTCCGAATAGCCTTGAAGCATCGAAATTGGCGTCCGTAACTCATGAGACACATTGGCAATAAAGTCTGAACGTAGTTTTTCTAAACGATGTTGCTCTGTCATATCACGAATAACTGCAACGGCTCCACGTATCGATTCACCACTATAAAGGGGGCTAATCGTAAACGTATAGTAACTTCCATCCATCTCGATTTCTTCTTCAAGCTTATCCTCAAACATCAGGACATGGTCAAGCATATGATAAAGCTCTGGTGGAATTGGTTTAGCACTTTGCGAGCCTTTATTGACAAACCATTTTTGCATTAAACGCTCTGCCGGTGGGTTGCTTAATAATATTGTACGATCACGATTAAACGTAATAACCGCATCAGTCATCGATGTCAAAATATTTGATAGCTGTTCATTTTCTTGATTGATAACTTCTAGATTGTGTTTCAATTGTCGTCCCATTTGATTAAAAGCAACAGCAAGCTGGCCGATTTCATCATTTTGTGTTGTCGGCATTTTCGCTTCAAAATTTCCTTTAGCAATTTCAAACGCCAATTCACGCATTTTACGCAGTGGTGATGTAATTCGTGATGATAGGAAAAAGGCAAAGAATGTCGTAAGGACAAAGGCAATGACAGCAGATAAAATGACAATTTTCGTCGTTTCATTCGATGTTTTATGTAGTACATCTGGACTTTGATAAATAAAGACCGCTCCGTGCACTGCATTTTCTACATTTAATGGGAAACCAAGCACGACATATGATTCCATTGTTTCCTTGTCTGTAGAAGACGGCATCATCATTTCTTTAATGATTGGTTCATCGGATTGAAAAATTTCGTGGAAAGATTTATTAGCTAGTATCGTATCTTGTATTTCTTTTTTATTTACACCTTCCTGCAAAGCAAACGATACTGCTTCATGGTTAATTGCAATAAGCGCATTCGTACTTTCAGGTAAAATTTCTTTTAATAATTCAGAAGTCGACTCCGCCGTTTCATTATCATCTACTATACTTGCAACAGTTGTTGCTATTTGACGCAAAGAGCTTTCTGCTTGCTGCATATGGTAATTTTGAAGAAACTCGAGCATTAAAACCGTGAAAACAAACAATACAAATGAAACGAGAAGCAATATGGTTACCCATAGCTTCCCGACAACACTATTCCATATTCTATTCATTAACAACCTCAAATTTGTAGCCAACGCCCCATACAGTAACAATCATCTTTGCAGCGTTTTCAGATACACGGTTGAGCTTTTCGCGTAAACGTTTGACATGTGTGTCAACTGTACGTAAATCGCCAAAGAAATCATAATGCCAAACTTCTTTTAGTAATTGTTCACGGTCAAATACTTTGTCTGGCGATTTCGCTAGGAAATAAAGTAATTCATACTCCTTAGGCGTTAAATTTACCTCGATACCTTCTGCTGTTACACGATGAGCATCATGATCAATCATTAAATGTTGGAACACAACTAAATCTTTTGAAGAAGATGCATTTGTCGAAGGTGAGAATGCTTGTGAACGACGTAATATGGCCTTCACACGTAAGACAACCTCACGAGGACTAAATGGTTTTACAATATAATCATCCGCTCCAAGCTCGAAGCCTTGTACACGATTCGCTTCTTCGCCTTTCGCAGTTAATAAAATAATCGGTGTTGCTGCTCGTTCGCGAATTTCCGCACATACTTCAAGCCCGTCTTTTTCAGGCATCATAATATCTAATAAAATACAATGATACTCTTTTTCTAAAGATTTTTCGATCGCTTGTTCACCATTTTCTGCTTCGTCAACAAGGTACCCTTCTCGCTCTAAATACATTTTTAATAAGCGTCGAATACGATCCTCGTCGTCTACTACTAATACTGAAATATTTTCTGACACTTTCACGATCCCTCTCTTCTAATCTTTCTCTACCCTCTATTGTACATCGTACAGCACATATTGAAAAGAAAAGAAAGCCTCCTTGCCACAGCAAGAAGGCTTTCTTTCTAATTACTAGCGACGTAAAAAATCTCATATGTGCTCAAATTAATCAGTTTTTTTAAAACGGATTCATTTCAGTTTAACTTGCAGCGTATGAGTGTAAACCTGCAATAATCAAGTTAACAGCAATTAAGTTAAACAGAATAATTCCGAAACCAATTAATGCTAACCATGCAGATTTTTCACCTTCCCAGCCTTTAGATAAACGTAAATGTAGGAACGCTGCATAGAACAACCATGTAATAAGTGCCCACACTTCTTTCGGATCCCATCCCCAGAAACGACTCCACGCTTGTTGTGCCCAAATCATTGCAAAGATTAAGGCCCCTAACGTAAATACTGGGAAACCAATTAACACTGAACGGTAACCGATTTCATCTACTAAATGTAAATTTACTCTCTGGACAAATGGTTGGAAAATCGCACTAATTCGACGTCGACCAATTAAACGAATTAACAGGTATAGGATTGAACCTACTAATAATGACCAAACAACAGTTGTTAATTTCTTGGCATTTATGAGCGCTGGCATTTCTACTAATGGAGACATGCCATGTTCTTCTACTGCCTTATATTCATTCATCCCAAATAGTGGCGGCATATTGTAGGTAATTTGACGTTCAGTGCCTTCTTTATCAACATAAGTATAGTTTGACTCGTAGCCCATCGCACTAAAAATTGAAGTAGCAACTACGAAACCAATTACTACCACAAGGAAGAACATTACTGCTTCTAACCAAAAACGTTGTTTAGAAGGCTTTTTCAAATCAACTACTTTTAATAAATAAATTAGTCCTGCTACAGCACTAATCGCTAAAATCGATTGACCTAAAGCAGCTGTAATAACGTGAATTGTTAGCCAGTGACTTTGTAATGATGGAACTAATGGACTTACTTCATTAGGGAACATCGCTGCATAAGCGATAATCAGTAACGCAACTGGTAACGCTATCAAGCCAAGTGCTGTTAGTCGATAAATAAAATAAATTAGGATGAATGCCGCTACGATGAACATCCCGAACGCAGTGGTAAATTCAAACATATTACTAACAGGTGCATGACCTGTATAAATCCAACGAGTAATAAAATAACCAAGCTGCGATAGGAAACCAATAATTGTAACAATAATTGCAAGTTTGCCCCATTTATCAGTATTTTTTCCTGTAGCATTCGATTGCTTTATCGAACCACCAAATAATAATGTTGCTACTAAATAAGCTATAAAGGCTACAAATAACAAGTTTCCACTTATATCAATCAAACTCATAAGGTGCTGTCACCTTCCTTTTTTTTAATGCCACGCTTTTTAGGCTTCTCGGCGTCTTCAGGCTTTTCTAATTGATCTTCATATTGTGGCAGTTCAGCAAATGAAGTAACGGCATCTAAATCCTTTTTCATACTGAACATATTTTTATTCACATGGGCAGCCATTAACACTCGACCATCCGGCTCCACCTGTAACCATAAACGTCGGTGATTCCAATACGATCCAATCACTACACCAATCATGAAAATAATACCACCTACAAATAAAATTGGTACTGTACTATCTTTACGAATTGTAAAGTTTGACGAATCTCGTGTATCTGCACCAGCAAATTTCATTCTATATTTGTTTTCACCAAGTGGTTCAAGCGGTGGCTTCATAATTTCTACAAAACTTACTTCACCTTTTGGAGTTTCTGGTGTTTTCATTCTAAATAAAAATGCTGGATTATTTGGTATTGATGTTTTTGTCTGTGGTTCTCCATTTTCAAAACCAGAAAAATCTGGTGTGTAAATAAGAATTTCAACTGATGAACCATTTCCTAAATCATATTCTTTTTTAGGATTCGTTAAATCAATTTCAATTTGACCAAGTGATTCATCTTCATTTGCTTTATTCACCAAATTAAAATTCATCTGCTTCAATTCATTAAGACGATAATTCATTTGATACAGCGCAAAACCATTTTCTTTTAACGGATGATTAACACGAATCGAGTAATCCTTCACTTTTTCAAGATTGTCTAAATCCCCTGGAAGAGCACCCTCAGGTTGTTTGTATAATGTAACGTCTGTTTGGTAGTTTTTCGCCATAACATTTACACCTTGAGCCAATTGCTCGCCCTGGGGCTTATTGTCATGGGTTTCCAAAGTAAATTCATTATTTTTAATAAAATAGCCGTCCATACCTGGTATAGCTCGTGTTTCTCCTTCACGGATCCAAATCGTCTCATCCACATGAAAACCAGGTACTAAACGCAACATAACACCTGCTAAAAAGATAATAAGACCGACATGATTTATGTATGGACCATACCGAGCAAAACGGCCGCGCTCTGCTAACAGTGCACTTCCATCGCGACGAACCTTATATTTTAATTCAGTCATTTTTTGCTCAACTTTATCTAGGGTTTCGTCAGGGTTTTGCACTTGTCCTTCCGCAATGATGCGTTGACGCTTCATGAAACTTTCATGACGTTTAACGCGTTGATTTTTCAAAGATTTATGCAATGGTATACCACGGTCTAAACTCGCAACAATAATAGAGATCGCGAGCATCCCTACCAAAATTTGGAACCACACAGTAGTGTACAAATCTGAAAGTCCTAAATTATTGTAGACTTTGCCAAACCAGCCATACACTTTCTCATAATACTCTGCTTTGTTAGCTTCTGGGGCATTAACATACATTTCTTGCGGTAGAATTGTTCCAATTGACGCAGCGACTAACGTGATAATAATGAGGGTAATTCCCACTTTGACACTCGAAAAGAAATTCCAAATTTTATCAATAAATGTTTTGTTATACGTTTTTGAACGAATCGCCATACCATCATAGCGCATATCTACAACTTTTGTTTCTTTACCTTCCTCAGTTAAAGGACGACCACATTTCTCACAAAGCTTCGTGCCATATGGGTTACTATGACCACACGCACAAATGATGTTTTCCATAGTCATTACTCCTTATTTCGGCTTCACTAATTCCATATACGAAGCAATTTTTTCCTCCGTCATCTCACCAGTAATAATTTTGACTACCTTACCATCTGGATCAATAAGGAGTGTTGCGGGTAATTGACCTACATTGTAGGCAGTCATAACGCTTTTTGTTTTGTCAATAACAACTGGGAACGTTAAATCGTATCTATCGACAAAACTCTGTACTTCAAAATCTGTTTGGGCAATATTGACAGCCAATGTTTGTACACCTTGATCTTTATAGATTTTATACTGACGGTCTATTGCAGGCATTTCCTTCTCGCATGGCTTACACCATGTTCCCCAGAAGTTCAAAAATACTCCCTGCCCTTTATAATCAGACAGCTTATGTTTCTCACCGTTTAAATCTACTAACGTGAAGTCTGGTGCTTTAGAGCCTACTTCTATTAACTCTACTTTATCCTTTGTTGCTGTTCCGTATACCGTGTAACCAATTGCTAATACTAACACTGCTAAAATAATGGTACGTATTACGAGACGTTTTTTCTTTTTCTCCAAGTTAATAAACCCCCCTATCAATTACGGCTTAGAGTAACTTCTATTGACGCTAAGCTTTTCATACAAACATTGTTATATGTATAGATTTTACCGTCTAATTTACAACATTTATGTTTGTCATATTCTATACTTGCCATTCGCTTGTGCGCCTAACACCACCTGATAAACAATAGCAACAATTTCAACAGGTTAATCTTGATGTACTATTCTCACCTATTATAGCAAAATAAAACAAAAACGCTTAGCTAATAATTATGAATGATTTATGAACGATTTCACCACAAAGAAAGTGAAAACATTACTATACACATAGTAATATTTCACTTTCTTAAGTAAATACCCGGTTATCCGATTTTCCCTGTCTCTGCTAACACTCGCAATTGTTTCACTTCATGCTTTGTCAATTCACGATATTCCCCCGGTGTTAGCCCAAATAAATCTAAAAAGGCAAAGCGCTCACGTTTCAGTTTAACAACAGGAGTACCGATTGCTTCGAACATGCGACGCACTTGACGATTTCGTCCTTCGTGAATAGTAATTTCACAGATTGCCTTTCCTGCCTTTTCATCAAAAGAAGTCATACTAACTTGTGCTGGTGCAGTTTTGCCATCTTCTAGCTTAATTCCTCGTTGTAGTTTTTTTAATCCTTCAATCGTTGGAACACCTTTGACACGAGCAATGTACGTTTTGTCGATTTTAAATTTCGGATGCGTCAGCATATAGGAGAATTCTCCATCATTTGTCAATAGTAACAAGCCAGATGTATCATAATCAAGACGCCCTACTGGGAAAATACGTTGTGGAATATGCTTAAACAAATCTGTGACAGTTTTGCGTCCTTTGTCGTCTGTTACAGCCGATATCGTTCCACGTGGTTTATATAGTAAATAATAAACCTTATCTTCTTTCTCAAGCTTAACGCCTTCCACTTCTATCGTATCTGAGTTGGAAACCTTTGTACCTAACTCACGCACTACGACTCCGTTCACCTTTACTTTACCTTCTACAATCAATTGCTCCGCCTTACGTCTTGATGCAACTCCTGCATATGCAATGACCTTTTGTAATCTTTCCATACTTTCACCTCTAGTTTTCTTTCACCTTGGTTTAGACACCAAAATCTAAACCTCATTCATTTATTAGGAATAAGGCTATTTTTCCCGCTAATCTGTGAAAATTATGTCACACTTTTGTGCATTAATCAATTATGCCTCGGCATAATTGCGTCCGGAATCGGCTTTGTGCTTGTACAAAGAACTCCTTTCCGATTCCGTGACATCCGCCGGAGGCTTTAGGCCAACAGGTGTTTTTTGTGCGAAAGCGCAGTGCTAACGTAGCGTCAGCAACATGATGTTGGTCACTCAGTCATTGCCACAGGACGTGGCGTTCTCAGACTGAGTTCCTAAATTTCAGCGGGTGTCCAAACACCCGCTGAAAGAAGTGAAAGAAAAACTAATTACATGCGAATTATTAAGCTATTTTAAATAATTTTTCACCAGCTATTTTTCTTTCAATTTATAGCTAAATTTCATCTCGCATTAACAGGCCGGGATCAGTTGGGATGCATTGATTAAAGTTTCACTATATCCAAAACCCTTATTCCTTTTCATTTATTTCTAGTATACTCTGTTCGTCAAATAGCAAATCGCTTTCATTTATGAAAATTTTAATAAATCCCGACTGATGTAATTGCTGTCGCGCACGATAATTAGCCGCAGGACGCGTTGTGCTTAGACTGAGTTCCATAATTTCAGTTAGTGTCCCGCCATCGACTGAAACCTTCTCGACAAAAAAATTGCTGAATGAATATAAAAAAATCAGCGTATCGCTTTTAACGATCCGCTGATTCAACAGTTACTGGCGTTGCATAAATACGCTGATCACCGATAAAAATGGATAATACAGCTTCCTGACGTTTCCTAGAAACATGTAATACCTGCCTTACTTTAGCCTTTTCCTCACTAGTTAACTGCAAACGAATTGGCTGCTCTAAACGTATTGCAAGCTTTTTGTTCACATTATATTTACCTTTTTTCACTACTGTTTCAAGACTATATTCTTCCCACACTTTGTTGGCTAATCCCCGATGTACATTCCAGTCATCTGATTCATTCAAGGTGACAACAATACAGGTTTGCCCGTCTTTTTGGAAGGCGGTTGCGAGGGTCCGACCAGCGACCTTTGTAAAGCCTGTTTTTCCAGCAAATGCTGAGCCTTTTGCTGATTTTAATGCACTGACAGGTTGTTGTCTCTCATCTATGTCACTAGCAACCCCTGACCCTTCTCGTAATAATCGGTGCTTATTTTCCCATAACATCCCGTTTTCAGTATTGGCACGAAATAAAACTGTTGAGGCAATCTTCTTGAACGTTTTATTTTGCAGAGCAATTCTCAGCATCTCAGCAGTATCTCTCGCAGACGATAAATGCTCATCATGGTGCAAGCCAGATGGGTTCATAAATACTGTATTTGTGAGACCCGAAACAACGGCTCGCTCATTCATTAACTTTACAAACCCTTCTACTGATCCCCCAGCATGCTCTGCTAAGGCTGTTGCTGCGTCATTACCTGAGCGTAGCATCAAACCATATAACAGTGTTTCCACCGTAACTGTTTCACCCGCCTGCAAGTAAATCGACGAACCTTCAGCCATTGCAGCTTTCGGAGAAATAACTACTTCATCTTGAAGATTGCTATTTTCGATAGCAACGAGCGCTGTCCAAATTTTTGTTAAGCTAGCAATTGGTAACCGTGCATCACTATTTGATTCTAATAATACACGCCCCGTATCACCATCTAAGACAGCATATCCACTACCCCCTCGCGCGAAACTGGTTTGCGGAAGCATTAACATTACCACGACTATCATGAACAATATTAAACGTACTAACCGAAGCAACGAGCCACTCCTTATTAAAAGTAATTGGAAATCTAGATTATATTTATGTTTCAAGCAAAGCATTATACCTATCAATTATACCTCGGCATAATTGCGTCCGGAATTGGCTTGTGCTTAGGCCTGCACGAGGGCCGACACGATGTCGGTCATTTCGGTAATGCCACAGGACGTGGCGTTTTTACCGATGCAGGTCAGGTAGCCGTTATCGCATGGATGCGATGATTTTAGGCTAACATCCTTTGTGAATTCCTTTCCGATTCCATGACATCCGCCGGAGGCTTTGGGCCACCAGGTGTTTTTTGTGCGAAAGCGCAGTGCTAACGTAGCGTCAGCAAAATGGTTTTGTCTGTGCGAAAGCATAGCGACAGCAAAAGGGTTTTATCTGCGCGAAAGCGAAGCGGCAGCGGCAACAACATGATGTTGGTCACTCAGTCATTGCCACAGGACGTGGCGTTCTTAGACTGAGTTCCTTTATTCCAGCGGCTCACCCGCTGAAAGAAGTTAATTCGGCCTTGCTCATTTATTTGACTCCACTAAAAGTTTCTTGGAATTTCGTCATAAATAGATCGGTTTCTTGCTCTGTTTCAACTAGCTCATCTTCAGGTAAAGCCGGCATTTCTTCTATACTATTTAAACCAAAGTAGTTTAAGAATTCTTTTGTAGTACCATATAAGATTGCACGTCCTGTCCCTTCCGAGCGACCAACTTCCTTAATTAACCCTCTAGAAGCGAGCGTTTGTATTGGTCTTTCACATTTCACACCGCGCAAATCTTCAATTGCCACACGTGTAATTGGTTGTTTGTATGCCACAATCGCAAGTACTTCGAGTGAGGCTTGAGATAATGATTGAACCGTTGGATTTTCTACTAATCTTTGAATCGTATCTGCAAGTTCTGATTTTGTGATCAGCTGATAAACTCCAGCTATTTCTTTCACTGTAACGCCTCTAGCTAAATCTTCTTCATATGTTGTACGTAACGCTTCCATTGCCTGTACTACATTTTCTTCCACTTCGCCTAAAAGCTGCGATAATTGTTTAATAGTTAAGCCATCGTCTCCTACAACAAATAATAAGGCTTCTATTCTACTCTGTAGCATTATTGTTTTCGTCATCATCCCATTCCTCCTTCTGTAAAGTAACCGTTAATTCTTCAAAGTTACCATTTTGCTCTACGATGACGACCTGACGTTTCATCAGTTCAAGAAGGGATAAAAACGTCAAAATAAGCGTTGGCTTATCTTCATAGGGAAAAAGCTCGAAAAATGATGCACGTCCACCTGTAGACCGTAATGAATCGACCACTGAACGCATTTGATCCTTCACTGAGCGTTCCTGTCTCGCTACAGTTGTTTTTAGTGGTTTTTTTAATTTTTTTCGACGCATCAGTTTTTGAAAGGCCCCAAGCATATCATAGATGTTGACGTTCAAATCAAATAACGCCATTTGCTCATCTGATGCTAACTCTGATAAATCTGCTGGCGACCTTGTAAATACCTGTGCCCGATCTGTTTCAAGCTCTTGCAGGCTACTCGCCGCTTCTTTATACTTCTTATACTCTATTAAACGTTGCACCAGTTCTTCACGAGGGTCTGGACCGTCGACTTCTAATTCGGCATCTTCCAGCTCACCTTCATGAATCGGCAAGAGCATACGACTTTTAATAGCCAATAATGTTGCAGCCATCACTAAATATTCACTAGCCTCATTTAACTCCAATACCTGCATAGCATGTAAATGGTCGATATATTGTTGAGTAATTTCAGCCATTGGGATATCATAAATATCAATTTCCAATCTGTGAATTAAATGCAATAATAAATCAAGAGGCCCTGAAAAGGCTTCTAATTTTACTTCATAAGACATTGTTTTACCACCCTGAGATTCTATGTTCTTTTAGTATAGTGGAAAGGAGTCCAAAATGCATCCACAGCATCATACTTTATTTATAGACTACTGCGCATATTTCAATGGTCATCAAGATTTTTTTGAATGCCATGAAGTACTTGAGGAATTCTGGAAGGATATTGCTCCAGGTGATAAAAAGCACCCTCTCGTTGGTTACGTACAGCTCGCAACAGGTCTATATCATTGGCGACGTGACAATTATATAGGCGCTGCACGAATATTAGAAAAAGCACTCAATAATTTTCAACATAATATGGGGCATATTTTTTTTGACGAAATCGACTACGATAAACTAGTAATACAACTATCAGATTCACTTTCTGCTATCCGAATGGGCAAGTCCTTCCAAGCATTTCAGCTTCCGCTTTCGCCCATATTGGAGGAATTAACGTTAGCGCGTATACAGCTTTTACCATCAAGTAGCTCTGACTATCTTCTTCATAAACATATGCTTCGAGACCGCTCACATATTCTTGCAGAGCGACAAGAAAGCAAACAAAGAAAAAGCAGACGTCAATGATCGTCTGCTTCTTCATCGATACAATTTATACATTTTTGAACAAATTTACGTGTTTCCTCTGTTGCTCGCACGCATTCATACTGACCAAGTTCTGCCACTTCCTGTAGCATTTCCTTCGCAACACCTTCACCTCTATAAGAAGGGACAACGGAAACATGTTGAATCGTAGCTACATTAATACTGTCTGTTACAAGTCCAACAATGCCAATATACTCATCGTTCTTTTTCCATAAATATAAGACCCAATTATCATCATTTTCATAGGAGTGGATTGTCTCTTTGAGCTTTTTTATGTCTTTTTCGTTAGGCATAAACGAGAGTAGCCCCATTGCTATTTTCTCGAAAGCTTTTTTATATCGAATTAACATATTTGTCTATTCCCTCTTTTTCTAGCTGTACATAATCTTTGACTATCCTACACGATTTGTACTTGTATCGCAAGTCAATTTCTGTCTTACGAACCAGGTCCGAGAATACCCTTAGACGCCAACACCCAATAGACAACGCCCCACAACAAAATAAAAGTTGAAATGGACGCCAATAATACCCATTTGTTTTTTCTCAAATTTACTCACCCTTTTTTAACGTTAGCGGGAGATCGTTTTGTACAATATCTTCATAACTTTCGCGTCGAATTGCTAATTGATGCTTGCCATTTTCTACAAACACAACTGCTGGGCGTGGAACACGGTTGTAGTTACTCGCCATAGAATATCCGTAAGCACCAGTACAGAAGATTGCTAGCACATCACCAGAAGTTGTTTCCTGAAGCTTAGCATCGATAATTAATTTATCGCCCGATTCACAAAGCTTACCAGCCACTGTATATGTTTCATTTTTTGATTCATTCGCTTTACTTGCAATGACCGCCTCATACTTCGCATCATATAATGCTGGACGAATATTATCACTCATGCCACCATCGACAGCAATATATTTACGAACATTAGGTACTGTTTTTTGTGAACCAATTGTATACAGTGAAGTTCCTGCATCGCCTACGAGTGATCGTCCTGGCTCAATCCAAATTTCCGGCATAGTTAGACCAAGTACAGTCGCTTTGTTCTTTACAACCGTAATCATATCCTCTACATATACTTGCGGCTCAAGCGGTGCATCTTCCTCAGTATAACGAATTCCGAAGCCCCCTCCTAAGTTTAACACAGTACATGTGAAATCGTGAGACTTGTTCCAATCAGAAATTTTATCAATCAATTTTTCCCCTGCTAAGCCAAAGCCAGCTGTGTCAAAAATTTGAGAACCGATATGGCAGTGTAGTCCTAGAAGCTCTAGGTATTCATGGTTAAAAGTTTGTTGGAAAGCCTCATCTGCTTGACCATTATTTAAGTCAAAGCCAAATTTAGAATCTGCTTGACCTGTCGTAATAAAATCATGTGTATGTGCCTCAACTCCTGGTGTGACACGTAGTAAAATACGCATTTTTTGTTGACGGCGCTCTGAAATCTCTTGTAAAAGCTGAATTTCATAGAAGTTATCCACGACAATACAACCAATTTTCGAGTCAAAAGCTAATTCTAATTCAGCAATGCTTTTATTATTGCCATGGAAATGAATGCGCTCTGCAGGGAATCCAGCTTTTAAAGCTGTAAATAATTCCCCTCCAGAGACAACATCTAAAGATAGGTTTTCTTCTGCCGCTAATTGGTACACAGCTACACATGCAAATGCTTTTGAAGCATAAGCTACTTCTGCTTTTACACCTAGTTTTTTAAACGTATCAATAAAGCTTCGTGCACGCTTTCGAATAAGCGCTGTATCATACACAAATAAAGGTGTACCATACTCTTTTGCAAGCTCTAGTGTATCTACCTGTCCAATTGTTAAATGACCATCTTCAGAAATCGCTTGTGTTCCATATAAATGCATGTGCATCTCTCCCTTTTCACATCGTTCCATCTTGTGATCAATTGCACCTCAATTTTAGAATGAATGTAGCAACCTTAAGCTACTATCCTTATTTAGAGGGATTACTTTATTCAATACCGTGTCGTATTTGTTGAATAAAAATAATTTTTGCAAAAATCACAAAATACTATAGATGAACTTTATCACATGAAAAAAACGAGTGCAACGGCTTCTACGATCTTTTTCGCTGTTTAGAATCGACTACATAAGGTCTTAATGCATCTACTGTCATTGGGAAACGGATAAGTACACGAAGCATCGCATTCGGAAAGAACGGAATAAGCGGCCACAAATACGGCGCTTGCATCGGACGCAATGAACATAAATACGTAAATAAGATAAAGATCCCGATAAATAACCCATTAACTCCCCAAATACCAGTCATTATTAATAACGCTAGTCTAAAGAATTTAACGGAGATACCTAGCTCATAAGACGGAATAATAAATGTCAGAATAGCTGAAACAGCTGTATATAACACTACCTCTGGAGAGAATACCCCAACATCAATTGCAATCTGACCAATAACTATACCTGCAACCAACCCCATCGCAGTCGATAAAGGTGATGGGGTATGAATGGCGGCCATCCTCAAAAATTCTATCCCTATATCTCCAATCAGTATTTGCAGTAAAATTGGGATATGCGATTTTTCCTTTTCACCTAAAAAGGATAACGCATCCGGTAAATATGTCCCATGCGTTGCAAATAAATACCATAAAGGCAATAATAATAAACCAACAACTACTCCAAAATAGCGCATAAAACGGACAAAGGTTCCAACTGTCGGTGCCTGTCTATACTCCTCAGCGTGTTGCAGTAAATGAAAAATTGTTGCAGGTACAATCATGACAGAAGGTGATGTATCGACCATAATGATTATGTGGCCCTCTAGTAAATGCGCTGCGGAAATATCCGGTCGTTCCGTATAACGGACAAAAGGAACTGGATGGAACTTTTGTTTAAACAGCCATTCCTCTAGTGATTTATCAGCCATTGTCAAGCCATCATGGTGAATTTGTCCAAGGCGCTGTCGCAATTTATCGAGCATTTCATCATTCGCAATACCCTTTATATACGCAAGTGCGACATCGGTTTGACCGATTTCGGATATTTTATGTAGCTCGAAACGTAAATTACTATTACGAATTCGCCGACGAACCAAACCAACATTTTGTGAAATACCTTCAATAAAGCCGTCCCTAGAACCACGAATAACCTTTTCATTATCAGGCTCCTCAGGTGAACGCCCTGGATAACTTCGAATATCAGCAACATAGGCATAACCACTTTTAGTTACAAAGGTTACTTGTCCACTTAATGTATCTACTAAAAAGGTTTTGCGTTCCGTTTCCTCTGATCGGCCTTGGAAATTGAAATAGGCTTCAAAATACTCCTTTTCATCCTCAACATCAATGTCCTCATCAGGCAACATATTAGAGAGTAATTGCGTTAACACTACTCCGTCTACAAGTCCGCTTATATATACGCAAAGAACCGGCAAATCTTTGACAAATAGATGCTTAATATTAACGTCAAATGATTCACCGTCACCAAATTGCTCTTTAAGAAAACTTTCGGCTTCTTCTAAGCTGTTAAATAGTTTGTTTGTCATGCTGTCACCATTTTCTTAAATGTCTTTTTTTACTTCTTCCTGTTCAACTGTGGCACTTGTGGCCATCCAATTTTTCAATTGGGCTAGAATTTTTTTCTCTAATCGTGATACCTGAACTTGTGATATACCAAGCCTGTTAGCAATTTCAGTTTGGGTACAATCTGAGAAATATCGTAAATAAATAATTGATTGCTCTCTAGGCTCAAGTCTTGTGAGCACCTCTTTTAGTGGAATATAGTCAAATGGCTGCTCGGATTTTTCGTCCTTCATCTGATCCATTAATGTAATAGAATCGCCTTCACTTTCATACAATTGCTCATGCAAGGAAGCAGGATCTCTCAATGCATCTGAAGCTGTTACAATTTCCTCAGTTGTGACACCAAGAACTTGTGCTAATTCATAAATGGTTGGCGGATGCTCATTTTTCTTAATGAATTCATCAGTTGCATGACGAATTTTAAAATTAAGCTCACGAATAGATCTGCTAACTTTTACCATACCATCATCCCTTAGAAAGCGCTGAATTTCACCGATGATCATTGGTACAGCATATGTCGAAAACTTTACATCATACGTTAAATCGAATTTATCCACAGACTTCATGAGTCCTATGCAACCAATTTGGAATAAATCCTCGAGCTCCACACCTCTACTTGTAAAGCGTTGGACGATAGACCACACAAGCCTCGTATTCCCCTCAATCATTCGTTTACGAGCCTCATGATCGCCCTGCTGTGCACGTGCAATTAAATCTCGCATTTCTTCCTGTGACAATAGCTTATCGGACGACTGTTCTAGCGGCTTCACAATCGCACCCTCACATTACCGCTGTTCGAACCGAGTAAAATTTCTTCGTAAACGTGACAGTTGTACCTTCTTGCCACTTGGACATTACTGTCAACTGATCTGAAAAACTATCCATAATTGTAAAGCCCATACCTGAACGTTCCATCGCACTTTTCGTCGTATATAACGGCTCCATTGCTTGACTTACATCCTCAATGCCAATACCTTTATCCAAAACAGACACGGTCACAATATCATCCTCACGTTTTGCATGAACTGTAACAACGCCTTTACCATCCTCTTCATAACCGTGAATTATAGCATTGGAAACAGCCTCTGAGACAACCGTTTTAAATTCGGACAGCTCATCAATAGTTGGATCTAATTGTGCGATAAAGCCTGTCACAGCTACACGCGCCAAGGCTTCATTTTCACTAAGTGCTAAAAAAGTTAATGTCATTTCGTTATCCATTTACAATCCCCCTAACTCGCTCAATCGCTTCTTCTTCTGTTGCTTCCATCATCCACGGCCCTAAACCTGAAAATTGAAATACTTTTCGCATTGTCGGCGATGGATTCAATAAAACTGTTCGTCCAGCGACCGCCTCTAACTCGCGCATTCGACCAAGCACTAAACCTACACCCGAACTATCCATAAAGGAAAGTCCCTCTAAGTTCCAAATAATGGTCGTTACAGCTCCCTGAAAAATTGCTGTAGATATTTTAGCTCGAATTTGCTCTACTGCATGATGATCGAGCTCCCCAAATAAACGTATAACCACTGTCTCTCTTGTTACCATTTCTAATTGAAAATGCATGAACATCGCCTCCTCCTCGTGCAATTCCACATTCAATGTGGTGAATCCTTGCGGCTGACAGAACTAGTGCAAAGTCTTCCGAAATAGTGTCAAATCGACATACTTATAGCTTTTTAGGTTAAGTGCAGTATGGGATAAATCAACATTTTTTAAACGTGGCGGCCATTTTTCACAAGAATTATTATGATGATCAATTATGCCGAGGCATAATTGTGTTCAAAGGCTTTGTGCTTGCGTAAAGAACTCTTTTCTTATTACGAAGTCTATCCTTCTATTTGGTGATTCAATCCGATGCTTCGGCTTTTCTTTTCGTCGCTTTGTCGGTTCTATCCACGATTTTGGCTGTTCTATCCATCACTTTGTCGGTTCTATCCACGATTTTGGCTGCTCTATCCATCACTTTGTCGGTTCTATCCACGATTTTGGCTGCTCTATCCATCACTTCGGCTCTTCTTTCCGTCACTTCGACTCTTCCTTCCGTCGCTGGAGACTTTCCTTCCGTCGCTCGGGCTCTTCTTTCCGTCGCTTAGACTCTTCCTTCCGTCGCTCTAGCTCTACTTTCCGTCGCTTTGACTCTCCCTTCCGTCGCTCTGGTTTCCTTCCGTCGCTTCGACTCTTCCTTCCGTCGCTCGGGCTCTTCTTTCCGTCGCTTTGGCTCTTCTTTCCGTCGCTCTAGCTCTACTTTCCGTCACTTCGACTCTTCCTTCCGTCGCTTTGGCTCTTCTTTCCGTCGCTCTGCCTTCCTTCCGTCGCTTAGACTCTTCCTTCCGTCGCTCTAGCTCTACTTTCCGTCACTTCGACTCTTCCTTCCGTCGCTTTGACTCTCCCTTCCGTCGCTCTGGTTTCCTTCCGTCGCTTCGACTCTTCCTTCCGTCGCTCGGGCTCTTCTTTCCGTCGCTTTGGCTCTTCTTTCCGTCGCTCTGCCTTCTTTCCGTCGCTTTAGCTTTTCCTTCCGTTGCTCTGGCTCTTCTTTCCGTCGCTTTGACTCTTCCTTCCGTCGCTCTGGTTTCCTTCCGTCGCTCGGGCTCTTCTTTCCGTCGCTTTAGCTTTTCCTTCCGTCGCTCGGGCTCTTCTTTCCGTCGCTTTGGCTCTTCTTTCCGTCGCTTTGGCTCTTCTTTCCGTCGCTCTGCCTTCCTTCCGTCGCTTAGACTCTTCCTTCCGTCGCTCTAGCTCTACTTTCCGTCACTTCGACTCTTCCTTCCGTCGCTGGAGCCTTTCCTTCCTTCGATCTGTCTTCTTTCCGTCGCTTTAGCTTTTCCTTCCGTCACTTCGACTCTTCCTTCCGTCGCTTTGGCTCTTCTTTCCGTCGCTTTGGCTCTTCTTTCCGTCGCTCTGCCTTCCTTCCGTCGCTTAGACTCTTCCTTCCGTCGCTCTAGCTCTACTTTCCGTCACTTCGACTCTTCCTTCCGTCGCT